>JAISIU010000159.1 GCA_031261885.1 Bifidobacteriaceae bacterium | reverse complement strand
ACCGTGCGATCATGTCGGCGCCGCCGGCCATGACGACGGTCGGGACGCCGATCCGCCCGAGCTGCTCGGCTCGGAGCAGCGGCTGGCCCACCATGAGGCCCCAGACGCGCGCCCGCTGCCGCGCCCGTCGGCTCACGACGCCCCAGGCTCTGAGTGCCGCGTAACCCAGCAGCACGCCCGCGTGGGTGCGGGCCCGCAGCCCGCCGGGGCGCGCGTTGGCGCCGATCAGCAGCAGGCCGGCCACGGTTTCCGGGCGGTGTACCGCCAGTTCCAGCGCCACGTTCGCGCCATCCGAGAAGCCGACGATGACGGCCGCGCCCGGTCCGGTCAGACCGACCCTCGCGAGTCCGTCCGCGACCAGTTGGGCCGTCTTCTGGAGCCTCAGCTTCGGCGGGAACAGGCGGCTCCACGGACGCTCGGGATGGGCGCCGACGTCCGCTGCCGCGGGCGTGCCGCCGTGCCCGGGGGCCTCCGGGCACACGACGGGCTGGTCCGGGGGCAGCAACCCGAGCACGCGGTCCCACTCGGCGGCGCCGCCGCCGTTGCCGTGGAGCAGCACGAGGGCCCGGCCGGCCGCGCGGTGCTCGGGTGACCAGTTCCCCGCCCACCGGGCTCTGAGCGAGCCGAGCGGTCCCGATCCGGCCGCCGCTACGGCATCGGGCGCTTCCCGCCGAGCCCGGCGGCCGGCATCGACCGCTCCCGTTCCGGCGGAACATCCGTCATCGTCCATGGCGCTGCGATTATGCGCGTGCGTTGCGGGCGTCCGCTGCCAAGCGCGCCAGCAGCAGGGCTTCGGCCTCGACGCCGTGGCGGAGGTCGGCCAGCCCGTAGGACTCGTCGCCCGAGTGGGCCCTGGAGTCCTGGTCCGCCATGCCGGTCATCAGCACCTGGAGGTCCGGGTACAGCTCCCGCAGGTCCGCCACGAGCGGGATCGACCCACCCTGGCCCACATCGACGCACTCCGTGCCGTAGGCCCGGCCGAGCGCCCAGCGCGCGGCCGCCGCGGCCGGCATGCCCTCGGGCAGCTCGAACGAGGCGCCGGCGGCGCCGCGCACCACCTCGACCTCCGCGCCGAACGGCGCGTGGCTCACGAGGTGCCGCTCCACGGCGGCCGCGCCCTCGAGCACGTCCATGCCCGGCGGCACGCGCAGCGAGAGGCGGGCGCGGCACGTCGGCCGGATCGTGCCGGAGGATTCGTCGACGGGCGTCACGTCCATCCCGATCAGCGTGATCGACGGGCTCCACCAGAGCCGGTCCGCGATCGACCCGCGGCCGGCCAGCTTCAGCGACGGGACCGCGCCCGTGTCCGCCCGGTAGTCGGCCTCGGGATAGTCGAGCGTCGAATGGCCCGTGGGCGCGAGGCCCTCGACCGCGACCGCGCCGTCGGCGTCATGGAGCGTGGAGATCAGCCGGCAGGCCAGCAGCGGCGCGTCGAGCAGCGGGCCACCGTATTCGCCCGAGTGGACCGCGTGCGCCGAGACGCGCAGCGTGAAGTCGATCTCGCAGATGCCGCGCAGCGTCACGGTCAGGCCGGGCACGCCCGTGCGCCAGTTGCCGGAGTCGCCGATGATCGCGACGTCCGCCCGCAGGCGGTCGGCATTCTCGTGGAGCAGTTTCGCGAAGGTCGGCGAGCCCGACTCCTCCTCGCCCTCGATGAAGATCGCGATGCCGACGCCGAGGTCCTCGCCGAGCGCCTTCAGCGCCCCGAAGTGCGTGACCACGCCCGCGCCGTCGTCGGACGTGCCGCGGCCATAGACGCGGCCGTCCTTCTCCGTCATCGTGAACGGGTCCGTGGACCAGTCGTCGGCCACCGGCTGCACGTCGTGGTGGGCGTACAGCAGGACCGTCGGCGCGCCCGGGGGCGCCGGGATCGAGCCGACCACGCCGGGACCGCCCGGCGTGCCGTCATCGGCCGTGGTACGGATGATCGCGACGTCCTGGACGCCGGCCTCCCGCATGAGGTCCGCCACGTAGTCCGCGGACCGGTCGAGCACGCCCGGCTCCGCCGTCGGCGTGTTGAAGGACGGGATCGCGACCAGGTGTTTGAGCTTGTCCAGAACCTCCGGCCACACGGCGCCGACGCGGGCGATGATCGCCTCCGCGCTGGGGCCGAGGGGCGTTTCGGCTGGATCCGTGCTGGTGTTCGTCATGCCCACCAACTTAGCCCCGTGGCGCCCGGATCACGGACGCCGCCCGGTCACTCCGGGTACTGCCGCCGCTTCACCTGCGGCTTGGGCAGCCGGGTGCGGCGCATCTGCATCATGCGCCCCACCGCGTACCAGCTCGTGCCGCGCGGCACCTCGCCGAACTTCACCTTGACGTCGTGCCGCAGCTTCAGCGTGCGGCCGATCGTCTCGACGACGCACAGCAGGATCAGGATGTAGGCCGCGAGGATCACGTACGGCCCGATCTTGCTCTTGCTCGACGTCCACAGGATGACGAGCGCCAGCACGGCGATCACGATGAAGAACTCGGCCGCCATGGTGCGCGAGTCGATCCAGTCGCGGATGTACCGCCTGACCGGGCCCTTGTCCCGCGCCGGCAGGTAGCGTTCGTCGCCGTTCTGGAGCGCCAGGTTCATGCGTTCCTGCGCCTTGGCCTGTTCGGCGCGCTGCCGTGCCTTGTCCTCCTTGCTGGGGATCGGCACGAGAGGACGGCGCTGGGCCGCCTCGGCCTCCTTGCGCGTGCGCGTGGCGTGGCCCTTGCCGCCGGGCTTGCCGGCCTCTTGGGCAGCCTCTTGTGACGCGGTTTCCTCAGGGGTCTTCTTACCGAACAGCACCCCTAAAGGGTACTAGCCGATCCCGTGTCCTCCTGACGGACCGTGTCAGGCCTCTGGCCCGATTTCGTTGAGCGTCGCCGCCGCCATCCGTTCGGTGAGATCCGACTCGGGATCGGCCGAGGCCGCGGTCGCCTCCCGGACGCCGTCCTTCAGGCTTCGCAGAGCTTTCTCCTGGGCCTGCAGCACCGCCTGGTTGAGCCGGAGTGACGTTTGGCCGATGGCCGCCGGGCCGAACTTCACGCCCGAGACCACGCCGTTCTGCCCCACCGTGACCGTGACCTCGCGGCCCGGCGACGTTCCGGTCCCGCTCACGCCGGCGAGCGCGGCGCTGCTCTCCCGCATCCGCCTGGCCGTCGCTTCCGTGCGTTCGTTCCAGGATGCGATCTCGCGCAGCGCCTCATCCCTGGCGCCGTCGAGCTGGGGTTCTGACATGACAGTGACACACCTTTCAGCGGGTTGGTTGGTCGAGGCCCGGGCTGAGCGCGGCCTCCAGCACGTTCGCGAGGTCCGTGAGCACATTGAGGGCGGGCTCGAAGAACTCCGGGCCTCCGACCGGGTCGCCGGCCGCCGCCACGATCCCGTCCGCGATGTGGATCCTGACGTGCGGATCGAGTCCGGACGCGGCGAATCGCGCCAGCCATTCGGGGAGGCCCGGGATCTTCCACAGGCAGGCGACCCCCGGATCCGCACCGAGCCGGTTCTCGTATTCGGCGTAACCCGGGATCCCGCCGCCGCCCGCCAGGACCTGCCCGGCCGCTCCGAGAAGCGGCGCGAACAGCTGGTACCCGCTCTGGGCGAACCATAGCGCGACGTCTCGGACCGGTTGATAGCGCGGCCCGACGCCTCCCGCGGCGCGCCCGAGCATCACACGGCCGGGGTACAGCCCATTGATATGGAGCACGGCGATGTTCAGGAAGGTCGGAGCCCCGTCCGTTCCCGTCATGCACCGGGCGCAGAAGGCCTGCGCCTCGCGGCCCGCCCACGGGCCTTCCGTGTAGGGGTGGCTCGGGCGCGGCACGTCGAGCCGCCAATATGGCATCACTATCTCGATCAAGTCGGCGTCGATCGGGGCATGTTTCGCCTCAAACCTCAGCCCGACGGACGCACACCAGTCTTCAACCTCGGCATCGTGGGACCGTGCCCGGCGGCCAAAAATCGCTTTCACGAGATAATGCGCTCCAATCGCGACACCGATGGCCACCGCGAATAGTCCGACCACCGCCCAGGCTTCCGACGATCCGCCCTTGGCGAAAGCGCCGTGCTTCTGCAGCGCCCACCCGCCGACCACGAGGATCACGAGGAAGATCGGGCTCGGGACCGTCCAGCTCCAGGCCACGTAGTCGGTTCGGTCCTTCACCTTCCGGGGGGATCGCGCGCCCAGGGGCGCCGGTGGGGTGCTCATTCGGCCAGAGTACTCTTCGCGTCTGGCCGCTCTCAGTCGGTTCCGCCCGCCTGTTTCAGGCCGCTGTTGGTCGCCTCGGCCATCTGCCCGACGCTCGGCGTCGCGGCTTTCAGCAGGTTCCCGAGAGTCGGGATCTTCTCGTCATCGATACCCGTGAGGGTCGAGACCAGAACCTTGACGACATCGGACTTGGCGTACAGGTCCTTGCCGACGAACTTGTCGAGAGGGTTGTTCAGGGTCTCCGCGATGTCGCGAGCGATCTTGCCGATCTTTCCAGGCGTCCCGCCGAGCTTCGAGATAAAACCCGAGAGCTTGGACGCCAGTTTCGTCACCACGTTCACGACCTTGCTGCCCCACGAGGTCGCCTTCCCGACCTCCGTCGGGACCTCGACCGCGGCCTGACCCGCCACGAACGGGGTGCCGAGCCCCACCGTGCAGGCGACCTCGATCCCCCACGAGATGAACATGCCGATGATCTCGGAGAGCACGCTCTCGATCAGGGACCGGACGGCCTTGATCACGGCGCTCGTCGTGACCATTCCGGCTCCGACGTTCGTGCAGCTCGTCGCGCATTCCTTATCGATCTTCGCGATCGACTGCAGCATCTGCTCGGCCGCTTGACCCGAGTCCCCGCCCCAATCGCTCGACAGACTCGACGCGATCGAGCTGATCGACGTCGACGCGTCATTCATCGTGCCGGCGATGGAATCCCACGTCGTCTTCAGGCCGGCCACCGCGTCCGGGTTGCCCAACAGCTGGTCGAGCAGCCAATTGACCGGCGGGATGTACTCCATCGCGATCTGGACCAACCACGACGCCAGGGCCGCGAGCGGGTTGACGACCATGTCGGCCACGCCCGAGGCGGCGCTGAGGATGTCGAGAGCACCCGACACGGCGTCACCGTCGCCGAAGTCCGTGGCCGCCTCGGTGATGCCCCCGACGACCGGGATCATGGAAACAAACGATTCTGGTTCCGACATGTCTTCGCTCCTAACTCAGCATTCCCTGGATCTTCGACAACGACGAGCTAAGACCGCTCTCGACTTGTTCGGCCGTCGCCGACGCGTTGCTCATCGCGGTCCCGGCCGAGTTCGTGGCGTCCGCGCACGACTGGATATAGCTGGTGCACTGCTGTTCGGCCGAGATGGCGAGGCCGCCGATGATCCTTCCCAGAAGGATCCCGAAGGCATCGCTGCCCAACGCCTGATTCGCCGATCCGACCGCCGACTGAATCGAAGCGCCCGCGGAAGAGACCTTCCCGCCGAGCGACTTGATCGCGTCGCTGTCGAACTTCGTCTTCGTGCCCATTTCACTGTCCTCTCCTGTCAGGGTCGATGGAGGCCACGAGGTCGTCCACGAGCTGGTCCGCCCTGTCGAGCCAGTCCTTCCTGTCGTAGCGCGGTGGCCGCACTTCGGCGAAGTGCTCGCCCCTGGCCGCGTCCAGCTGTTCACGGGCCGCCGCCATCGCCGCCTCGAACCTCCGGTCCAGCTCCTCGACCCGGCCCGAGGCGGCTCCCGAGGCGAACCGCGTCTGTTGGATTCGGCCGTTCCCATCGAGCGTGACCTGGACCAGGCCGTCGTCGGACCGTCCCGCCGCGGTCAGGTCACCGACCGAGGCTCGCAGCGCGTTGGCGCGCTCGAGCGCCGCCAAGGATTCGCGCAGATGGTCGGAGGCTTCGCCGTTGATCTGGGCGAGGCGTTGGGCGAGTGTGGGCATGAGGTTCCTTACGAACGTGGGGTTGGGGATATCCGGTCGGGCTGAGCGAGCCGTTACGACAGCTGCTTGGAGACGTCCGATTCGAACGCGGCGTAGCCCTGCTGCACCTGCTCGGTCACGTCCGCCAGCGCGTCCAGTGTGGCTTTCATTTTTCCCATGACCTGGGTCCACGCCTTGTGCGCCGTCTGGTAGGCGCTCGAGGCGTCGCCCACCCACTCGCCCGACAGCGTGGACACCTTGCTGTCCAGGCCGTCCAGGATCGTTTGGATGTCGCCGCCGTGCTTGCGCAGCCGGCCGGCCAACGCGACCATCTCGCGGTGATCGGCTTTTACCTTCATCTCGGGGCTTCCTCGGTTTCTCG
>JAISIU010000145.1 GCA_031261885.1 Bifidobacteriaceae bacterium | reverse complement strand
GCTTCGACCTGGGCGTCGTTCCAGAGGCCGAGGTCGCCCGTGGCGAGCCGGCCGATGGCCGCGACGGCCGTCGATTCGAACATGACGAGGCCAGCGCCGCCGGCCGCGTAGGACAGGTAGTTGACGTGGTGCCACGGCCTGACGAGCCCGTCCGCGCCGGCCGCCCATTGGCACATCGGTGAGACCCACACGCGATTGCGGGCTCTCACGCCCCTGATTTCGATCGGCTCGAACAGCCGAGGCCTGTACGCCATCATTCGCCCCTTGTCGATGGAACGCGGCGCTCCACCGGCGGCGCGCCGCATAACTCTGAGCCTACCGACCCGCTGCCCCGCGCGCGCCCCGCTCCACCCGCGGGGCGACTTCCCGGCCCGGATGGTCACGCCTTGCCCCGACATGCGACCACTCGGGCCACCAACTTCGGTTGAGCCAGGTGGACGATGCCGAGCGGTCTCGGCGACCTGTACGTATTCAGTGGCGCGCCTAGCGCAGTCTCGCTCTGGCGCGACTAGCGCCCCTCACGCAGTTCCTCCCACGACCGACGCCTGGCCTTGCCCACGGAACCAGCCATCAGACCCGACGCGGCCCGAGGACCAGCCGAATAAACCAAACCTATTTTCATAATTCCGCCCAGCAGGCCGCTGCGCCAAACCCATTTTCACGGATCCGCACGGGCCGGGTCCCACCCGCAGGCGAGCTTCCCGGCCCGGGTGGTCACATCTGGGCGCGATATGCGACCACTCGGGCCGCCAAGTCGGCCCGGGCCGGGCGGTTCAGCGCACGATGCCGGGCGGCCGGGTTGGGCGGTTCAGCGCACGATGGCGGCCCTCACCGCGGCCGCTCCGCCAGGGACTCCGGTCCGCTATAACACGACGTCAGAAGCTTAACCAGTAGATTAGTAGCTCATTATCCAGAAGGTTCGTGGTATCGCAACCATGATCTTCGTCATCGCGGGTCAGCAGCGGACGCGGCTGGCAGTCCAGTCTGAGCTAGCCGGCGATGGCGTAGCGGGTGTCGCCGAACTCGGCGTCGACGTGGAGCGTGCCCCCGAGGGCCTCGATGTACCGGCGCAACGTAGCGATCCTGGTGCGGTCGATGTCGCCGCGTTCGATTTGTGAGACGCGGTTCTGGGCCGTTCCCATGGTCTTGGCCAGGTCCACCTGGGTGACGGCTTGCTGACGGCGGATGTCTGCCAGGTGCGCCGCACGGTAGCGGCAGCGCAGGTCGGAGACCATGACGTCAAGCTTTTCGGGGTCGATCGGACGACGGGCCAGGATCTGGTCCAACGTGATACCCATCGCAAGTTCCTTTCCACATTGTGATTGACAAGCTTCTTCAACGGCGCCCGGGCGGTCCGGCCGCTCGCAGGTCGGCCAGATGCCGCTCGTAACGGCCGTCAGCGATTGGAATCGCCTTCTTGTACCACTTGGCCCATTGGTTCGTCTTGTCTCCCGCCACGAGCAGGAACGCCTGCCGTACCGGGTCGAAGGCGAACAGGATGCGAATGGTCTGTTTGCCGGGAGTGGGTGGGCGCAGCTCTTTCATGTTGTTGAACTTGGAGCCCTTGACGGTGTCTACCAGCGGCCGGCCCAGTGCGGGTCCTTCTTGTTCGAGTAGCTTGAGGGCAGCCACCACATGCTCGTACGTTGCGGTGTCGAGCTGGCACAGCCAATCCGCGACCTCGGGCGCCGCCTCAACCGTCCACTGAACCATATTCACATGCTATCACGTATCTATGCTACACAAGTTGCGAATGGGCTTCACACGACCCGCGGATCACCCCACTCACTTGCACTTCGCAGAACCTAAGGTCACATCCACGCCCGCAACGTGACCCCAAGCTCCACCAAGTTCGGTTGGGTGGTTCAGCGCGCAATGTCGGGCGGCTGGGTTGGGTGAGTCAGCGCCCCACTGACAGCAGACTTCGCGGCCCGCTTGGTCACATCCGGAGCCGATACGCGACCACTCGGGCCAGCAAGTCGGCCCGGGCCGGGGGCCGCGCGGCCCCGGCGCGCGGCGGGCGGCCTCAGACCACGTCGCGGCGCTGGAGGTAGCGGAACGCGAACCAGCCGAACGGCACACGCGCCCAGTAGGTCAGCGCGCGGAACAGTGTCGAGGTCGGCAGGCCCACCACGGCGGGGATGCCGAGCAGCTTCAGGCCGCCGGTCAGGGCGGCCTCGGCCGAGCCGATGTTGCCCGGGATCGGCACCATCGCGCCCACCGTGGTCGCGATGAAGTAGCACAGCGCGATGTTGATCGGCGAGAGCTTGTGCACGCCGAACGCCTCCAGCGAGCACCAGAACGCCAACACGTAGCCGACCGACTGGATCAGCTGCCCGCCGAGGCCCAACACGAGCTTCTTGGGCTGCGTCAGGATCCACAGCACGCGCGGCCACACCTGCTTCAGCGTGGGCCCGATCCGGGTCCACACCCACCGCCGCACGGGCGGCGGCGCCACGATCGCGACCGCGATCACGACGACGACGATCAGCACGATCAGCACGGCCTTGCTCGGCAGCTGCCTGAGCACGCCCGTGTCCCCGGCCACGAGCGACAGCACGATCAGCAGCAGCAACGTCGTGAAGAACAGCGCGATCTGCGCCAGCGACACCGAGGCCACGGCGATCGACGTCTTGACCTTCCGTTTGGTCAGCAGCCGGAGGTTCAACGCGGCCGGGCCGATCCCGGCCGGGATCGCCACCGCCACGAACGAGGCCCCCACCTGGGTCAGCAGCGTGTCCTTGAGCGGCAGCTTGACGGGCGAGAAGCCCATCATCGCGAGCGCCGCCCCGACGAACGTCAGGAACCCGAACAGGAAGCTGCCGGCCATCCACCACGGGTTCGACTGTTTGATGACCGTGACGATGTCGCCGAAGTTGGCCTTCACGAACAGCGCCCACAGGGCGACGATGACGAGCACGATCAGCAGCACGGTGCGCCAGCCGAACCGCACGAGCTTGAACATGCCGCCGGCCGCGGCCTCCGGCACCAGCGCCAGCAGCGCGGCCCGCAGCTCGTCGAACACGGCCTTGTGCTCCTTGACCTGGGCGGCGGTCTGGCGCGGCAGCGCGATGGTCTGCAGCAGGCCCACCATCGAGCCGAGCTCCTCCGGCTCGAACACGCGCGCCGCGGAGGCCACGGCCCGTTCCGCGCCGACCTTCAACGTGAGCAGCGTCAACAGCTGGACCACGTCGAGGTGGCGCGCCAGGTCCGAGGAGGCGACGTCGCCGCCCTCCCAGCCGATCAACCACACGCGGCCCGCTCCGACCCCACCGCCCGCTCCGGCATCGACCGCGTCCACCGGCGCCGCCGGGCCCGGCCCGAGCAGCACGGTGTCCTCCGTGATGTCGCGGTGCGCCAGACCGGCATCGTGCGCCTTGCGCAGCTGCCGCCACACCTCCGCGAGGTCGCCGTCGGAAATCTCGCTGGCGCGCATGTCGCGCAACGACCGCAACCCCTCGGGATGTTCCTGGACCAGCACCATCGAGTCCTGTGCCTCGCCGATGCCGACCATTTGCGGTGTGCGCACGTCCGCAGCCGCCACCGCGTAATCGAGCAGCGCGGCCCGCTCCGCCGCCTGCCGGAGACTGACCGAGCTGCGCCGGTCCATGCCGCGCAGCCGCAGCGCCCGCCACGTCTGTGAGACAAAACCGATCACCTGGCGGTCGGCGTCGAGGACGATGGCGTCCCACCGTTTGCCGGCGGCGTCATAGATCGCATAAACCCGGTTGCCGCCCTGCCGCTCCAACGCCAACGCGGCCGGATCGGCGCTCACCTGGGCCAACACGTCCGGCTCCGTGGCCGGGTCGATCGGCGCCTCGCCGCGCAGCACGGCCCTGAGCTGGTGGACGTCGAGCCGCTGGGTGGGCGATTCCGGGTCGGAGATGTCGCGCACGCGCACGATCCGGGCCGGGTCGAGCCCCACCTTGCGGACCGCCGCCACGAGCTGTGCGCTACTGGCCCGATCCGTCGAGACGCCGAGCACATAGCGCGCCGCGTCCCCGACCAGCCGGCCCAACATGACCGTGACGATCGCGGCCGGCAGAGTGGTGCCGAGCGTGATGATCTCAGCCACGAGCGCGACCCACAGCACGTTCCACGAGGTGGCGAGCACGCTGCGCCGGGAACGCGGCCCGACGGTGGTCAGCAACGCCGCCACCGCGACCGCGAACGGGCTGATCGCGGCCTGCGAATGACCGGACTGCCACAACATGAGCGGCTGCATCGCATGGAAACGGCCCAACAGGTTGATGACCCAGATCGCGCCGAAGCCGATACCGTACCCCACGACGGTCGCGACCACGCCGTCGAGCGTCAGACGCCACTGGCGGCGCACCAGCATGTCGATCAGCACGACGAGCGGCAGCACGAGCGTGGCGACACCCATGAGCAGCTGCACCACGGCCTGGAGGATGGCGTAGACCACGTGCGTGATGGAACGGACGTCCTCGGTGATACCGGCCGTCGTGGCCTGCGCGTAGGTGGACAGGACGATGACGAACGCGATGCCGACCGCGCAGATCACGAGACCCACGAGGTCCTTGGGTTGCCGCGTGCGGTCCACCGGGGCGTCCACCACCTCGACGCCCTCCACGACGGTCGAAGCGACAATCGGCTCCTTGCCGCGCCCCGGAAGGTGCGGCAAGGAGCCGAGGGTGTTACGGATCGCCACGGTGGTTGAGTCTACGGAACTTATCGCCATGACGCCGGGAACTGGCTGCTAACAGCCCGTCGCTCAGGCCGTGGGAGGCGTGGTCAGGCCGCTGTAAACCATCTCGCCGGACTTCAGCGTGAACGGCTTGTAGCCGGGCTTGGACACCTTGACCGTGGCACGGAACGTCTGGCCCGTGTCGGAGGCCTGGAACAGGTAGCGCGAGGTGGCCCACGAGTACTTCGTGTTGGCCGGCGTGATCGCGATGTCGCCCATCTCCTGGTCGTCGGCGAACGAGACGTGGTAGAGCGGCGTGTCGTTGCGGTAGACCGTCACGTAGCACGTGGCGTTGGTCGGGCCCGAGCTCTTGGAGACCCACTGGTCGCAGCTCTTCGCGAGGCCCGTGAAGCTGACGTGCAACGCGGCGCCGGCCTCGGCGTACTTGTCGACGGACAGCACCACGGTGCCCTGCTTGCTCTTCTTGGCCGTGGCGGCCCGGGAGGACAGGCTGCGGCCGTACTCGTTGGCCTGCACGAGGCTCGGCACGATGCCGGCCGCCGTGACGACGGCCGTGCCGAACAGCTTCTTGCCGCTCCACTGGGACTTGATGGTGAGCGACTTGTGCGTGCCGACCACCTTGCCGTTGACAACCCACGCGTACTTGAGCTTGGCGCCGGAGGCGGGCAGCACCGTCTTCATCGACACCTTCTTGCCCTTCTGGAACGTGCCCTGCACCAGCACGGTGGGCGGGTCGGCCAGGTGGGCGTCAGCCGCCACGACGGGCCGGGTGTAGGTGCCGGAGAGCTTGGCCTTCTTCTGGTCCGTGCTCTTGGCGACCGTCACGCGCGTGATGCCCGTGACCTGCGTGTTCTGGGCGTTCTCGGCCTGGAGGTAGGTGGTGCCGGTGGTGGCGCCGGCGATGTAGAACTTGGCGCCGACCACGACGCCGCCGTTGCTGGAGGCCGTGGAGGCGAGCTGGTCGTTCGGGGCGCGCCGGCTCGCGCCGACGGTCGCGGCGTCGACCCGGGCCATGCTGGAGGGCACGCTGCCCTGGACCCAGGCGGCCTTCGTGGACACCTTGATGTTCTGCTTCTTCAGCGACGAGGACCCGGTCTTGAACTGGAAGCTGTCCTCCGGCGAGGTGAGCCATGAGTTGTCGGCGTTGCGGTGCACCGAGGCGACCCACGTGCCGCTCGTCGCCGTGTTCTTCTTCGAGAGCCACGTCTCCTTGAAGCCGATCACGTCAGCGGCGATCGCGTATTCGCTGCCCTGATCGACGCCCTTGAACGTGTACTTGCCCTTGTGGCCGATCTTCACGATCTTGACGTTGTTGGCCGAGTGGCTCGTGTCGGGGACGTCGGCGTCCGAGGGGATCAGCCGGACCCAGCCCTTGGCCGTCTTGCCGTCCTTGCGCGTCACCTGGCCGCTGATGGTCAGCGGGGTGACGAGCGTGACGGGCAGCGTCACGGCGCTGGTCCCGACCGTGAACGGCACCTGGGCGCTGCGGAAGGCCGTGTCGCCGTCGTAGCCGAACACGTAGTTGCCGGCCGGCAGCGAGAAGATGGCCTGGTGGCTCGCGTTCACGGTGGTTTGGGCCAGCGCGAACTCGTCAGTGTGCTGCGGCCACTCGTAGACCGAATCACCGCGGGCGACCCAGCCGTCCGCCATCGCGTAGACGACCTTTCCGGCGGGCACGCCGGCCGGCAGGTTCACGGTGACGGCGATCTTGGGAGCGGGGGCGGGGCTGGTTGAAGCGCTGGGCGCCGGCGCGGCGGGCGCGTCGGCGAACGCCGGGGCGGCCGCCTGAGCCAGACCGGCGCAAGCGGCGAGGGCGGCCGTCACCGCGATGGCGCGACGGGCGCGACGGCCTGCCGGCTGGGCCTCGCGGGAGGCCTGAAGTGGGCGAGAATCAATCACGGTTGGGTTCCTTCTTGGTTGGGCATTCAGCTGTAAGGGGTAATAAGTGTGCGGGCCGGCCGTTGGGGTGCGGGGCGCTGCCCTGATGGGCACCGCCTGCGGCGGGCACATTCACACTTCACCACGTGCATCTGTGCCGGTCAACCGCTTTCGGGTTAACCCCCGCATGGGCGAGGCGACTTTCACAATAATTTCGCGCCGGCGGCACGATTTGTCCCGGTTTGGGTGCTGTGGCCCGGCTCGCGACCGCCCCGCCGCCCCCGCGCCCGTGCCTCGCCCGCATCAGGAGGGGACGGCCGGGTCGAAAGCCGCCGGCGAGAGCGTCCCCGCAGTGACGTAGGCAGCCCGTTCGGCCCGCAGCTCTGGGACGTACGGCGCCGCGAACGGGGCCAGGTCCCGGCCCGCGGCCCAGGCCAGCAGCAGGTCCGCCAGTCCGGGGTTGCGCGCCAGCACGGGCCCGTGCAGGTAGGTGCCGAGCACGTGCCCGGCGTACGCCCCCTCGGTGCCGTCGCCGGCCGGGCCGCCCGCGCCGTTGCCGATCCCGGTGTGGCCGCCGCCGGGCCGCTCACGCAACCGGGCCAGCGGCCGCGCGCCGTCCCCGAGCTCGGTGCCGCCGCCGTGGTTCTCGTAGCCCGTGAGGAAATCGAGCCCGAGCGCCGGGTCCGGGTCCGCCAGCACCTCGCCGACGGCGCGCGGTTCGCGCCGCCGGGTCCGGGCGTCGAGCAGCCCCAGCCCCGGCTCGATGGCGCCGCCCGCCACCTCGAAGTCCGTGCCGATCACCTGCAGCCCGGCGCAGACAGCGAACACGGCGGCCCCACGGGTGACGGCCGCGGCGAGCGCACCTGACTGGCGCAGCAGGCGCGCGGCCACGACCTGGCCGTGGTCCTCGCCGCCGCCGATGACGTAGAGGTCGCCCAGCGCCGGCACCGGGTCGCCCGGCCCGACGGTCACGATCTCGACGCCGATGCCGCGGCCGGCCGCGCGGTGCCGCAGCACCGCGACGTTGCCGGCGTCGCCGTATGTGCCCATGAGGGTTGGGTAGAGGTGCACGATGCCGAGCCGCGAGTCCGGGCCGGAGGGCCCGGCGGGTGCGGTGCCCGGCCGGGCGGCGGCGTCCGATGCCGGCGGGGCCGGAACGTTCGGCGGCGCGGCCCGGCCGGATGGCTGGGCTGGGTTGGCGGGCATGTTCATGCGACTTTCACCCCCAGGCCGAGGCGGGCGCGGACGTTCTGGAAGGCCGTGTAGTTCGCGACGATGTCGACCGGGCCGGCGCCGTCCGCCCGGCCGGCCGCGGCCAGCGGGTCCGCGACCACGCCGCGCACGTCGAGCCCCGCGGCGACGCGCCGGCCCGCGAGGTCGTAGCGGCGCTCGCCGGCGGCCCACACGGGCCGCCCGGCCAGGCGCTCGAACGGCACGTCCCACAGCCACGACGGGTCGCGGCCGTCGGCGCCGCGCGCGTTGATCGCGATCACGAGCCCGCGCGGGCCCGCCAAGCCCCCCGCGTCTGCCGGACCGGCCACCATGTCGATCAGCTCGGTCCAGCTGGCCGGGTTCTTGCCGAGCAGCAGCCGGACCGTCCGCCCGCCCGGGCCGGCCGCCTCGACATACCGCCCGTCCACGTCCCCCACCTGGGCGAACGCGGCCAACGCCGCCTCGGGCGCGATGCCGGACTGGGCGACGGCCGCCGCCGCCATG
>JAISIU010000082.1 GCA_031261885.1 Bifidobacteriaceae bacterium | reverse complement strand
CGGACCGTTGACTTGCCGCGGCCGTAGGCGAGCGTGACCTTCACCGTGTACTTCGCGTGCTTGACGGACTTCGGCACGCGGTAGGCGTACTTGCGGGCGGCGTGGCCCTTCACCTTGTGGCCGTTCTTGTACCACTGGTAGGCGACGGGCCAGTGCTTCGGCGTGACGACGGCCTTGATCCGTTTGCCCGGCTTGGGCGTGCCGGCGGCCTTCACCTTAAGCCGCGTGCCGTCGTAAACCTTCAGTTTGACCGCGCCGGACAGCGTGGAACCCGTCAGGAAGACCTTGACCGTGCACGTGCGGACGGCCTTGCCCTTGCCGTGCGGATACTTGCAGCCGGGCCTCGAGTAGAGCTCCGTGCCGGGGGCCGTCCACGTGTTGCCGTAGGCGTCATGCGCCAGGACCGTCGCCGCGATCCCGGTGCGGAACTCGAGGCGCTTGCGGGTCAGCCCGGTGTTCGGCGTCACGCGCGTGGCGGCGCCGTGGGCCACGGTGATCGTGAGCGCGATGGCCTTCGCGCCGCGCGGCCCCGTGGCCGTGAGCGTCACCGGATAGGCGCCGGCCTTGGTGGGCGCGCCCTGGATGTACCAGCCGATGCCGTCGTGGCCCACGGCCAGGCCCACGGGGAGGCCCGTGGCCGCGATGTTCGTGGCGCCGCCCACGCCGAGGCGGACCAACATGCCCTGGCCCGCGGTGCTCGCCGTGTCCGTGTCCGCGGTGATCCACGGCGCGACCTGGCCGACGCTGGCCAGTGCCCGGTTGACGGCCGCGCCCGCGTCGAGGGCGCCGGTGCCCGTGTACGGGTCGCTGCCCGTGGCGGCCGGGGCCACCGTGATGTCGCGGGCCGTGCCGGTCAGGATCTGGGTGACGTCCCCGGGGGCGAGCGCCGGGTTGGCGCGCAACACGAGGGAGGCGGCCGCGGCCACGAAGGCCGCCGCGTAGGCGGAGCCGTTGCGGCAGCTGTAGCCCGTGGCGTCGCTCGCGTCATCGACCTTGATGTTCACGCCGGGGGCCGCGAGGTCGACGTCCGGGCCGAAACTGTCGGTGTTCGACGGCGCGGACTCGTCGTCGATGGCGCTGACGCCGATCACGCCCGGATAGGACGCCGGATAGGCGGGGTCGGAATTGCCGGAGCTGCCCGCGTCCGCCACCACCACGGCGCCGAGGTCCTGGGCGCGGGCGACGGCGGCTCCGAGGTCCGGGGTCGGGGCGGTCGAGGCGAACGGCAGCAGGATGACGCGCGCGCCGCGGTAGGCGGCGTCGATGACGGCCGTCGCCGCGAGGTGGGTGTTGACGGAGTTCGGCGCCTGCTGCGTGGCGGCGCGGTAGAACAGCAGGTCGGTGTTCTGGGCGGCGCCGGGCAGCGCGATGCCGTTGCCCGTGGCCGCCACCATGATGCCGGCCGTCTGGTTGCCATGGGAGCTCGCGCCCTGGGCGGGGGCGATGGCCGCCTCCGTGCCCTGGCCGCTGGCGACATCCACCTGGTAGGTGACGTGCTGGGGATAGTCGGGGATGCGGGCCAGGCCCGTGTCGATGTCCGCGATCGGCGCCGTGGCGTCCGAGCCGGTCGCGCCGTTGTTCACGAGCGTCTGCCAGGCGCCGGCGAAGTTCGCGCCGGGGCGGGTCTGATAGGGCCAGTTGGGCGGGACGTCGGTTGTCTGGCCGTTGGGGCAGTACTGGGTGGTGGACGGGCTCTGGAGCATCGGGTCGTTGGGGTTGGCCGCGAGGGGGGTGCCGGCCGTGGCGCTGCCGGCGGGGGTGAGCGTGGCGGCCAGGGCGAGGGCCGCGGTGGCGGCCGTGGCGAGCGTGCCGGCCGCGCGGGCGGTTCTCGCGTGCCGGGCCCGGCGGGTTGGTCGGTGGGCGCACGATGCCGTGGCGGGGCCGGTGAGGGCCGTTTGCGGGCGGGGAGTGTGGCTGGGCTGGGCGGGGTAGCACAGGCGCATGGGTTGGGCTTTTCTCTCGGGGCACGGGGTCGCGGGCGGCAGTCGCGACCGAGCCGCGCACCGCCCCCACCACCGTAACTGCGATGGCGGCGGCTGCTGGCATCGGAAAGGCGAAGACGGGGGCTAGCCCCAGTGGCCGTCCAGCTCGGACAGGCAAGCTGGCCGGCCCAGGGACGAGGGCGGAGGCTCAGGTCAACGTCGCGTGTGGGGCCCACGGGGTGGTCGTGGCCTATCGCGAGAGTTACCCGCTGGTGCGAGAGAGGATGAATGAGCACGGCCAGGGTCGCGCCCAGTTGGCGGCGGTGGGTCCGAGCGCGGTTGATGGCGAGCCGAAGATGGTCGTGTAGGTCGCTCCCTGCCTACAGATCGCTTGTGCTTGCGGAAAGCCGTGGGACCAGTCGACCATGGCTTGGTTTTCCACCGAGTTCCACGCCGGAGGGAATGAGCCAGCGAGGATGGCGATGGCGGCAAGCGAGAGGAATAGAGCGGTTGGCCGTCGCGCGTGGCGAAGGGAGACCAGGAGCTGGTCGGCAGCGATCACCAGAAGAAACCATAGGAACATGGTGGGCGCGGTGCTCCAGCGACCGCCTAAGTTTGGGAGCTCGGCTTTGATCACGTTGAGGTACCAGCTGGTGGCGTCGTTCATGTAGAGGACGAGGCACCAGAGCCCGAAGGAAGCGATAGCGGCGACCAACGCGGGGAGCAGATGCGTGCCCCGGCGCCCATGGGCTCGGCGGTCTCGAAATGAGATGGTGACGACGAGAATGAGGGCGGCGGCGAACGGGACGAGTGCGATCCACGCGACCGAGAAGAACCCGGCGTTCCGTAGCTCGGTCAGAGGCCGGAGCTGAGTGAGCCACGCATCGACTCCGACCTCTGGACCGTAGGTCTGCCAGTCGACGCGCCACGAGAGGGTGTGCGGCCGCGTGAGACGGGACGAAGCGGATGTGGCCGTGAGGAATTGTGCGACGGCGGCACAGACAACGGTTAGGACCATGGGCCAACGTTTGGGTAATCGGATGTGTGACAGCAACAAGGGCGCGAAAAGGATGGCCTGGGGTTCGGTCAGCACGATCACGCCACCGCAAATCGCGGTGAAGACGCTCTGGAACCAGTTGCGGGGTCGTAGCAGACAAAGCCACGGCATACAGCAGAGGCAGAACGTGTGGACGTTGTTGCTGGCCCCGAGGACCTCAGTGGGGAGGCAAGGGGTGAGAACCGTGACGAGCGCGAGCGCGGCAGCGGCAGCGTCGAACGACAGGAAGTGGCGGGCCGAGAGGTAGACGAGTGAGGCGAGCGCGGCGGTCACCACGCAGGAGACGGCGGCGACGGCCATGGGCCAGTGAGGCAGGCCGAATAGGAGTGCCACTTTGACGATGATCCGGGGTAGAAACTGGAGATATCCCCCCCATGGCTTCCAAAGAGCGGCCCAGCCGCCTGGGTCCTGCTCGGTCAAGGGGAAGACGGCGAGGTCCTCTTCAAGAGGAGACTGCCAGTGTTTGGACGGGACGCGGAGGATGGCGATTGCCAGACATGCTGTGAAAACGATGGCGGCCGCGGTGATAGTACGGGGCCGAGCGACATGGCGGGTAAACCGTGCAACGGAAGGTGAGGGGTCAGACGCTGTGGTCCGAAGTCGGAGAAATCGGGCGTGGCGTGGCGGCGCAAACGCATTATGATTCGCGGCACGGCGGGTCTTTGGACGCGGTTCGAGCAGCGTCGCAGTTGGCATCGTAGGGCC
>JAISIU010000035.1 GCA_031261885.1 Bifidobacteriaceae bacterium | reverse complement strand
GCAACTTCGCGAACGACTACTCCGACGGCGTGCGCGGCACCGACACGGCCGAACGCACGGGCCCGCAACGGCTGGTCGGGTCCGGCGCGGCCAAGCCCGGCGCGGTCCTGGCCGCCGCGATCACGGCCTTCCTCGTGGCCGGGGCGGCCGGCGTCTGGCTCTGCCTCCTGGCCCACCACCCGTGGCTGATCGCCGCCGGCGTGATCGCCGTGGTCGCGGCCTGGTTCTACACGGGCGGCAAGCACCCGTACGGCTATGTCGGCCTCGGCGACATCGCGGTGCTCGTGTTCTTCGGCCTGTTCGCGGGCCTCGGCACCGTCTACACGCAGGCCGGCCGGCTCGACTGGGTCTCGTGGCTCGTCGCGATCGCGATGGGGCTGATCGCCTGCGCCATCCTCATGGCCAACAACCTGCGCGACATCCCGACAGATGAGGCGGCCGGCAAGAAGACCCTGGCCGTCAGGCTCGGCGACAGCGGCGCCCGCATCGCCTACACGGCCGAGATGATCGCCGCCTTCCTCCTCGTGGTCCCGCTGCTGTGGGCCACGCCCCGGGCGCTGCTCGCGCTGTTCATGGTCGTGCCAGCCATCCGCGGGATCGGCGCCGTCATGCGCGGCGCCGAGGGCCTGACGCTGATCAGCGTGCTGAGGCTGACCGGGCAGGTCGAGTTCGGCACCGGGCTGATCCTCGGACTGGCCCTCGGATCCACGGCCATCTGGGCCAGCTGACGGGCCGAGCAGTGCTTTCCCCCGCGCCGATCAGCCAAAGCCGTTAGGCTGGGTGGCCGTGCGCGTCATATTCCTCTACGTGATCCCGCTGGCCCTCATGGTCTACGCGCTGGTCGACTGCGCACAGGACGACCAAATCGAGCGCACGTCGATCCCGAAACCCGCGTGGATGCTCCTCATCATCGCGATCATCTACTTCGGGCCGATCGCCTGGCTCGTGGTCTCGAAGATCGCCCGGCCGCGCACCGGCGGGACGCCCCGGCCCCCGGTGTTCCCGCACCGCGGCGGCGGGCGGAGCGTGGCGCCCGACGACGACCCGGACTTCCTCCGAAAACTCGACGAGGAGCAGCGCAAACGCCGCCGCGAGGGCGGCCAGTCCGGCAAGGACGGCAGCGTCAAGTAGTCAGTGCCCAAGTCGGTTCGGAAGCGCCCGATGCCGGAGCACCGCCCTGGGCGGGAACGTCGCGGCCGGGTGGGAACGGACCGGCCGTGAAGGACGGCATCGGACACGGCCGTGCCGCGAACCCTTGGATCACAAACCCTGGCACGGGTCGGCGTAGGCGACGGCCGCGACGCGGTCGCCGTCGAACACGAGCGAGGTGACCGACCCGAGCGCGCATTGGCGGCGGCGCGGATCATGCCAGAAGCGGTGGTGCTCGGCGTCCATGCGGGCCGTCCAGATCGGCAGCTGGTGGGTCACGACGACGGCCTCGTGGCCGCGGGCGGCGTTCCGGGCGGCGATAATCGCGGCCCGCATGCGGTGGGCGATCAACGCGTACGGCTCGCCCCAGGACGGCCTGAACGGGTTGTACAGGCGCCGCAGGTTGCTGGGGCGCAGCAGGAACGGGATGGTCACGACCTGGCCGGCGAAGATGTTGCCGGCTTCGATCAGCCGGGGGTCGAGCACGGGTTCGAGGCCCAGCGCCCGCACGAGCGGCCGGGCCGTCTCCTGCGCCCGGATCAGGGGGGAGCTGGCCAGGTGGACGATGTCCGCCTCGGGCCGCGCCAACAGCCAGTCCGCCGTGGTCTGGGCCATGTCGAGCCCGCGCTCGGAGAGGTGGTAGCCGGGGGCGATGCCGTACAGGACGCCCGTGGGATTGGCGACCTCGCCGTGGCGGACCAGATGAACCGTGGTGGTGACCATGCCCCCAGTGTCCCAGGTCCGGCCCGCTTGGCGTCAATCGCGGCCGGGCCGGCCCGCGGCGTCATGGGCACCCGGCGGGAAGGCGGATACTAGAGGGGATGGATGGCACAGCATTCGCGGCCCGGCACCCCTCGCCCGCCCCCGAGAGCGCCGCGCCTCATGACGCGCCGGCTCGGCCGGCCTCTCCGACGCCTGGCATGGCGCCGGTCCTTGCCATCGCCCAGCAGGTCCCGCCCACGCCGGCCACGGCCGCGGCCTTTTTCGACATCGACAACACCGTGGTGCGCGGCGCCAGCGCCTTCCACCTCGGCACGGCCCTGGTCAGGCGTGGCGTGATCCGGGCCAAGGATCTCAGGGCCTTCGCCTGGCGCCACCTGTGCTACCTGTTGCGCGGCGAGAAGAAGGCCGATGTCGTCTCGATCCAGGAGGACGCCCTGCGCCTGGTGCGGGGGCTGTCCGTGGCGGACATCATGGCCGTCGGCGAGCAGGTTTACGACGAGGTGCTGGCGCACCGCATCTACGAGGGCACGCAGCAGCTGCTGCGCCGTCATGTGACGGCCGGGGACGAGGTGTGGCTCGTGACGGCGAGCCCGCAGCAGATGGCCGCGCTCATGGCGCGGCGGCTCGGTGCGACGGGCGCGGTCGGCACCGTCGCGGAGAGCGCCGACGGCGTTTTCACGGGCCGACTGGTGGGCGGGCTCATGCATGGGGCCGCCAAGGCCCGGGCCGTGGAGCAGCTCGCGGCCGCGCGCGGGTTGGATCTCGCCGAATGCTCCGCCTACGGCGACTCCCAGAACGACATCCCGCTGCTCGAGGCCGTGGGCCGGCCGTGCGGGATCAATCCGGACCGGAAGCTCCGGCGGCACTGCGCGCGGGCCGGGTGGCCGCTGCGCGAGTTCCGCGGCTCGCGCCGCGTCATGAGGCGCAGCCTGACGATGGCGTACCGCGCCGGCGCCGTGTGGGCGGCGTTCGTGGCGCTCCGGGGGGCGAAACGGCGGCTGACCGGCCGCCGGTGAACGGCCGGGACCACAAGTTTTTGGGAACGACAGAAGGGACGGTGACCTGCGTCATCGTCCCTTCGCGTTTGCGGGCCGCCGCCGCGCCGCTACTTGTTGCGGCGCTGGTGACGGGTCTTGCGCAGCAACTTGCGGTGCTTCTTCTTGGCCATCCGCTTGCGGCGCTTCTTGATCACCGAACCCATACGTCAATCCTCACGTCTTGTCTTGAGTGGAACCTGCCAGTCCCACCCCGCGAGGGGCGTGCCGGAAAGGGCGAAGGACAGGCAACCAAGGACTAAGCCTACCGCGTCATGCGGACTTGGCTTCCATCGCGGGGCCATAGTCCTGGAAACCGGCGGCGGCGAGGTACTCGTCGAGGGCGTCGGAGGGGACGCGGAAGGACCGGCCGACGCGCACGGCGCGCAGCTCGCCGGAGTGGATCAGGCGGTAGACGGTCATGCCGGAGACGCGCATCGTCTCGGCGACCTCGGCGACGGTGAGGAAGGTGGGCCGGCCGGCGGGCGCTGGTGGATTGAGCATGATCGAGGAGCTCTCCGTTTCTGTGCGGCGTGCGATGGGCGGGCGGGCCCGGCGCGATGGCGTTCCCCGGGGAAGGGAACGCGGTTGGCGGTTCGGCCGCGCGGCGTCACTGGTGACACTCTAGAGGCTCAAGTGACAGATGTGAAAATCGTGTCTTTCGAGACCACCCAGCGTCAAGACTTTTGGCTGGTAAAGAGCCCCCTTAGGGACCATAAGTCTTGACGCAGGAAAGAGAGGGGCGGGGGTCCCAGCGGACCCCCGCCCCTCAACAGTTTGACGGGTGGGTAGCGGGTCGGTGAGCGGGCTCAGCGCCCCGGGCGCGTCCCGATCACCGGCCCGTGGGTATCACCAGCAGAACCAGGAGCAGGAGCTGAACGTGCCGGGCTGGACCACCGTGATCACCGTGGTCGCGGTGCCGGCCGTCACGGTGACCGTGGCGATGCGCGGCAGCCACGAGCTGTTGGCGGTCGCGGTCAGGGCGAGGGCGTCGCCGGAGTTGCCGGAGGCCGTGGTCTGGAGCCACGAGGCGCTCGACGTGGCCGTCCAGGCCGCCGGGTTCGACGTGATCGTCACCGAGCCGGCCCCGGTGGAGTCGAGCGTGACACACGGAGCCGATGCCGTGACCGACTCGCCCTGGGGTGGCACGGTCGCGGTCAGCGTGTAGCCGATGGCGGCGAGCTGCTGGAACGGGTTGCAGCTGGACACCGTCAGGTAGTAGGTCTTGCCGGCCTTGAGCGACGCGGTCAGCGTGAAAGCGCCGGTCGAGGCGTCCGACGTGGCCGACGTGCCGCCGCGCGACGTGGACAGTGTCACGACCACCGGGCCGGCCGTGGCCGGGGAGACCTGCCCGGAGAACGTGTAATTGCCGTCCCACGGCACGGTCACGGCGAAGACGTCGACGTCGCCGGCCTGCTCGAGCGAGCCGGTCATCTGAACGCTGGTCGAAACGTCCCACGCCTGGGCCGTAGCACGCGTGTTGCCGTAATCATCGGTCGCGGCGGCGGCCTGGGTGACCGTCACCGTGGCCGTGGCTGTGCCGGCGGCCAGCGTGACCGTGGCCGTGCGGGCCGCGGCCGTCGTGTTCTGGCAGGCGACGATCGCGAGCGTGCCGCCGTTCACGCCCATGGGCGTGACCTGGAGCCACGAGCTGTCGGAACTCTGGGCCGTCCAGTAGGACTCGTTCGTCGAGACCGTCGTGGAGACGACCGTGCGGCCGCCCGTCAGACTGAAGGCCGTCTGGGCCGCGGACAGGGTCGAGGGAGTCTCGGCCGGCACCGTGGCCGTCACCGTGTAGCCAGCCGGGGCGGTGAGGGTCGCGCCGGCCGTGACGGTCAGGTAGTAGGTGCCCTGTTGCAGGCTGGCCGTCAGGCCGGTGCCGAGGTCACCCGTGGTCTGGACTGGCAGGCCGAACGGGCCCGTCAGCGTCCCGGCCACCGAGCCGTCGGCCGGCGTGGCCGTGAACACGTAGGAGCCGCGGTACGGGACCTGGACGGCGAAGACGTCCCGATCCCCGGTGGAGATCAGCGTGCCGGTGACGCTCGGCGCGGTCTGGACATCCCAGGCGGTGGCGGTCCAGAGCGTGTCGCCGTGGTCATCGGCGGCTTGGGTGACCGTGACCGTGGCCATGGTCCGGCCGGACCGGACCAGCACGAGCGCCACGCGCTGGCAGGCGGTCGTGTTGGCGGCGGCCGTCAGCGTGATGGCGCCGGCAGCGGTGCCGGTCGCCGGCGTCACGGTCAGCCAGCGGGCGCTGCTGCTGGCCCGCCACGAGGCGGAGGCCGTGACGGCGACCTGGGTGGTGTCACCGGCCGCGGCCGGGGCCCACGTACTGAGCGACAGCATCGAGGCGGCCGGGCTGGCCGGCGTGGTCGCCGTGGAGGTAGAGGGGGTGGAGGCGGGAGTGTCGGCGCTGGCCGGGGTCATGGCCAGACCGAGGCCGGTCAGGGCGAGAGCCCCGGCAGCCGACACGGTTGCGATTGCGCGCACGATTCTCATGAGTGCGTTCTCTTCTTTCTGAGGCGGCCAAGGCAAGAGGGGACCGCCGTCATCGAATCCGATTCAGGAAGGGCCCACAGGCCGCCGCGCTGGCGTCGTTCGTCCCGGGGCAGGAACGGCGATGGCGGTGGGCGCCCGCACGTCACGGGGGGACCCGGAATCGGGGGACCGGGCTCTGGGCGTTCAGAAAGGGCCGTGAATCTCACGATAGCCACCCCGCGCACCGCGCGGCTGGGAAATACCTGGGAGTTTGGAGCGTCATGAGTTTTGGTCGTTAAAACCGGGTTTTATCAGCCAAAACTCATGACGCTCGGAGGGGCTCGCCGGGAGTGGCGGACGGCGACGGCCCCGCCGGGCTGTTGCCCCGGCATCGGGCACGGAGTAGACAAGGGGCGGACTCATCAAGCCAACCGCCAACCACGAAAGGACGTGCCATGCCGACCGCACGCGCTTACGCCATCGACTCCCCGACCGGGGCCTTCCACCCGACCACGATCGAACGCCGCGAACCCGGCCCCGACGAGGTGCTGTTCGACATCAAGTTCGCCGGCATCTGCCACTCCGACATCCACACGGCCCGCAGTGAATGGGGCCCGGCCCACTACCCGCTCGTGCCGGGCCACGAGATCGCCGGCATCGTCCGCCAGGTCGGCGATCAGGTGACGAAGTTCAAGCCCGGCGACCGCGTGGGCGTCGGCTGCTTCATCGACTCGTGCGGCGGCTGCGCCTTCTGCGAGGGCGGCCAGGAGATGTTCTGCGAGGGGCCCGGCGGCGCCACGTGGACCTACGACTCGATCGACCGCTACGGCAAGCCCACCGACGGCGGCTACTCGACCTGCATCACGGTCCGCGAGCGCTACCTCATGCGGATCCCGGACGCGCTGCCGCTCGACGCCGCCGCGCCGCTCATGTGCGCGGGCATCACCACTTACTCCCCGCTGAAGCGCTGGGGCGCGGGCCCCGGCAAGCGCGTCGCGGTGCTCGGCATGGGCGGGCTCGGGCACGTCGGCGTGCAGCTGGCCGCCGCGATGGGCGCGGAGGTGTCCGTCATCTCCCGGACGCGCAGCAAGGAGGCCGACGGCATGAAGTTCGGCGCCTCCCACTACTACGCGTCGAGCGAGCCCGGCACGCTGGAGCACCTGCGCGGCAAGTTCGACCTGATCCTCACGACGATCGCCGCGTCCGTCGACCAGACGCCGTACGTCGAGTGCCTGGCGCCGGGCGGGGCGCTCGTCGACGTCGGCATGCCGGAGCACCGGTCCGAGGTCGACATGCGGACGCTGTGCGCCGGGAACCGCATCCTGGCCGGCTCGAACATCGGCGGGATCGCCGAGACCCAGGAGATGCTCGACTTCTGCGCCGCCCACGGCGTCCAGGCCGTCATCGAGAAGATCACGGGCGAGGACATCACCGAGGCGTACAACCTCGTGGTCGCGTC
>JAISIU010000029.1 GCA_031261885.1 Bifidobacteriaceae bacterium | reverse complement strand
GAGGCGTTGAGGATCTTGATGGCGAGCCGGCGGCCGATCTTCATCTGGCCCTCGGAGAACTCCGCGTCCGTGCCGAGCCGGGCGCAGGCCGCCCAGTAGCGCACCGCGTCGGAGCCGTGTTGCTCGAGCAGGGCCATGGGCGTGACGACGTTGCCCTTGGACTTGCTCATCTTCTTGCGGTCCGGGTCCAGGATGAAGCCCGAGATCGTGGTCGCGCTCCACGGCAAGGAGTCGAACTCCTGGTGGGCGCGCACCACGGTGGAGAACAGCCACGTGCGGATGATGTCCTGGGCCTGGGGCCTGAGGTCCATCGGGAAGACGCGGCCGAACAGGTCCGGGTCGTCCAGCCAGCGGCCCGCGATCTCCGGGGTCAGCGAGCTCGTGGCCCACGTGTCCATGACGTCCGGTTCGGCCATGAAGCCGCCGGGCACGCCGCGTTGCGCCTCGTCGTAGCCCGGCGCGGTGTCCGATGACGGGTCGATCGGCAGGGAGTCGAGGGACGGCGTGATCGGGTGGTCGTAGTCGGGGTTGCCGGCCTGGTCCAGCGGGTACCACAGCGGGAACGGCACGCCGAAGAACCGCTGCCGGCTGATCAGCCAGTCCGAGGTCAGGCCGTTCACCCAGTTGTCGTAGCGCACGCGCATGAAGTCCGGGTACCAGGTCAGCTCCGAGCCGCGGGCGGCCAGCGCCGCCCTCAGCTTCTCGTCGAGGCCGCCGTTGCGGATGTACCACTGGCGCGTGGTGACGATCTCGAGCGGTTTGTCGCCCTTCTCGAAGAACTTGACGGGGTGGGTGATCGGCTTGGGTTCGCCGACCATGTCGCCGGACTGGCGCAGCATCTCGACGAGGAGCTTGCGGGCCGTGAACGTGGTCTTGCCGGCCAGTTCCTGGTAGGCGGCGCGGCCGTCCGGGTCGTCGAGGCCGGCCGGCGGTTCGGCCAGCAGCCGCCCGTCCCAGCCGAGCACGGGCCGCGTGGGCAGGTGCAGTTCGCGCCACCAGGTGACGTCGGTGACGTCGCCGAACGTGCAGATCATCGCGATGCCGGAGCCCTTGTCCGGTTCGGCCAGCCGGTGGGCCAGCACGGGCACGCGGACCTTGAATATTGGGGTGGTGACGTAGGTGTCGAACAGGTCCTGGTAGCGCTCGTCGTCGGGGTGGGCCACGAGCGCGACGCAGGCCGGCAGCAGCTCGGGCCTGGTGGTCTCGATGTAGACGGGCTGGCCCGTCTTCTCGGAGCGGAAACCGAGCTTGTGGTAGGCGCTGGTCTGGTCGCGGTCCTCGAGCTCCGCCTGCGCCACGGCCGTGCGGAACGTGACGTCCCACAGCGTGGGGGCCTCGGCCTGGTAGGCCTCGCCGCGTTCGAGGTTGCCGAGGAACGCCCGCTGGGAGGTGGCCTGCGCCACCGGGCCGATGGTCTGGTAGGTGTTCGACCAGTCGACGGAGAGCCCGAGTCGGCGCCACAGCGCCTCGAATTGCTTCTCGTCCTCGGCGGACAGTTTGCGGCACAGTTCGACGAAGTTGCGCCGGGAGATCGGGACCTGGTCGCGTGCCTTGGCGCTCTTGCCCTCGCCGCCCTCGAACGGCGGCGTGAAGTCCGGGTCGTAGGGCAGGGAGGGGTCGCACCTGACGCCGTAGTAGTTCTGGACGCGCCGTTCGGTGGGCAGGCCGTTGTCGTCCCAGCCCATCGGGTAGAAGACGTCGTAGCCGCGCATCCGCTTGTAGCGGGCGACGATGTCGGTGTGCGTGTAGGAGAAGACGTGTCCCACGTGCAGCGAGCCGGAGACCGTGGGCGGCGGCGTGTCGATCGAGTAGACCTGCTGCCGGTCGCGGTCGCGGTCGAACCGGTAGGTGCCGTCCTCCTGCCAGGCCGCTCCCCAACGCTGTTCGAGGCCGTCGAGGCTGGGGCGGTCCGGCACCTGGGGGATCAGCGCCGGGTGGGACGTGGGATTGGCTTGGTTGCTCACGGAGAAATATCTTCCCACTTCCCCGCGCGCTGTCCCATTTCGGGGGGACGATGCCGGCCGGCCGGGTCCCGTACGAAAGGTTCCGTTCGGCATCGGGCGCCGCCGCCGGTGACGCGGCAGGTCGCGGCCGCGTCGCTAGAGTGGTGCGCGTCACACCCGCCCACCCCTCGTTGGAAGGTTCCCTCGATGCCCACCACCGCCCAAAGCCCTCTGCCTCCCCTTCCGCTGCGCCCCACCGCGTACGCGAAGAAATACCCTGACGCCAACGGCTACTACGGCCCTTATGGCGGCGCCTTCCTCCCACCCGACCTGGAGCGCGAGTTCGCGAAGATCAACGAGGCCTATCTGACGATCGGCTCCAGCTACGACTTCATTGCGCAGTTGCGTGACATCCGGGAGCACTTCCAGGGGCGTCCCACGCCCGTCTACTACGCGAAGCGGCTGACGGACGCCATCGGCGGCGGCCGCATCTACCTGAAGCGCGAGGACCTGAACCACACGGGTGCCCACAAGCTGAACCACTGCATGGGTGAGGCCCTGCTCGCGAAGTACCTCGGCAAGACGAAGGTGCTGGCCGAGACCGGCGCCGGGCAGCACGGCGTCGCGCTCGCCACGGCGGCCGCCTACTTCGGCCTCGAGTGCGAGATCTA
>JAISIU010000010.1 GCA_031261885.1 Bifidobacteriaceae bacterium | reverse complement strand
TTGATGTCGCGGAACGCGATGGCCGAGGCGTTCTGCGCGATCACCTCGGTGTCGGTCTCGCCGGCCACGATCTGGCAGAACAGGCAGTCCAGCGGAAAACTCATGACGCCAGCCTATAGGCTCGGGGCCCTACCAGCGGCCCAGCAGCGCGTTCAGCGCGGCGATCGCGGCCGGCCCGGCGGCGGAAGCCCGCAGCACGCCGCGACCCAACAGGCAGGCCCGCCCGCCGGCCTCGCACAGCCGGTCCAGTTCCGGTCCGGAGATCCCGCCTTCCGGACCGACCACGAGGACGATGCCGGACCGGGCCGAACGTTCCGGCGTGCCCTCATCGGCCGTGCCCGGCCGGGCGGCGCCGCTCCCGCACGGGTTCCCCCCGAGGGCGGCCAGCTGGGCGGACAGGTGGTCGGCGGCGTCCTCGTGGAGGACGAGCACGGCCAGGTGGGCGAACGGCCCGGTCGCGATCGCGCGGACCAGGCCGGCCGTGTCGAGCAGACCCGCGACCTCGGGCAGGTGGGATCGCCGGGCCACCTTCGTCTCGGCGTGCACGATGGCGCGCCACCGCTCCCGTCCCTTGGCGGCCTTCGCGCCCGGCCATTTCACGACGGAGCGGTCCGCCGCCCACGGCACGATCCCCTGGGCGCCGAGGCCCGTGGCGGCTTCGACGGCCCGCTCGTCGCGGCCGCCCTTGGCGAGCGCCTGGACCAGGACGATGCCGGGTTCCGCCCCAGGTTCGTCAATCGTTTCCGCCACGTCGATCTGGAGGCGGGGGCCGCCATCGTCGGCTTTCTCGACCTGGGCGACCCGGCCGCGCGCCCGCCTGCCCAGCCCGTCCACGACGTCGATCGGCTCGCCCGCGCCGAGCCGCTGGACGCGCGCCGCGTGGTGCGCCTCCGGCCCTTCGAGCGTGAACACCGCGCCGGCGGCGAGACCGTCCAGCGCGCCGGGCGCGACGATGAACTCCGGGGGTGTCACTTGCCGGCCAGCTTGTCGCGGATGCGGCCGAACACGCCGCCGGACGACGCCATCTGGGCCTCCGGCACCTCCTCGCCGCGCAGCTTGGCGAGCTGGCGCAGCAGGTCGCGCTCGGAGTCGTCGGCCGGTTTGGGCGTGAGCACCTGGATGTGGACCTTCAGGTCGCCGCGGTCCTTGCGGTGAAGCCGGCCGACGCCGAGGCCGTCCAGCGTGACGACCTCGCCGGACTGGGTGCCGGGCTTGACCTGGATGTCCTGCGTGCCGTCGAACGTCTCGACCTGCAGGCGGGCGCCGAGGGCCGCGGCCGTCATCGGGACCTTCAGCAGGCAGTGGAGGTCATCGCCGTCGCGTTGGAAGTCCGGGTCGTTCTTCACGCGGACCTCGATGTAGAGGTCGCCGTTCGGCCCGCCGCCGGGCCCGGCCTCGGCGCCGCCCGGCACGCGGATGCGCGTGCCCGTGCCGACACCGGCGGGGACCTTGACCGACACGGTCTTCGTGGTGCGGACGCGGCCCGTGCCCGCGCACTCGGAGCACGGGTGCTCGATGACGGTGCCGAATCCCTGGCAGGTGGGGCACGGCGAGGTGGTGCGCATGTTGCCGAGCAGCGAGCGGACCACGCGCGTGACCTGGCCGGAGCCGCCGCAGGCCTGGCATTTGACGGGGCTGGTGCCGGGTTCGCAGCAGCTGCCAGAGCAGCGTTCGCAGCCCGTGAAGGTGGACAGTTTGAGGTCGCGGCTGGAGCCGAACACGGCTTCTTTCAGCTCGATCGAGCAGGCCTCCAGCTGGTCACGGCCGCGGCTCTGGCGGCTGGCCGGGCCGGCGGGGCGGCCGCCGCCCGTGGCGGCGTGGAACAGGGACTCGAAGATATCGCCGAACCCGCCCTGCGGGAAGGCGAACCCGCCCTCGAACCCGGCGGTGCCGCCCGGGCCGAGCGGGTCCGCGCCGAGGTCGTACTGGCGGCGCTTGTCGGGGTTGGACAGGACGTCGTAGGCGCGGTTGACGTCCTTGATCTTCTCCTCGGCCTCGGGGCTGTCGCCGGCCACGTCCGGGTGGAGCTGGCGGGCCAGGTGGCGGTACGCCTTCTTGATCTCCTCGGGGCTGGCGTCATGGTTCACGCCGAGGATCCCGTAGTAGTCGTTGTTCTCGTTCACACGTGTCCTTGTCGAAAGCTGGGCGGGATCATAACGCTGGTTGGTTCATGGCGGCGCGGGCGGCGCTGGGTGCCGGGGCGAACCCCGGGCGGCGGGAGCGCGGCGGCCGGGCCGGTCACGTCGAGAGGATGCGCGAAAGGTAGCGGGCGATGGCGCGGACCGCCGCGATCGAGCCGGGGTAGTCCATGCGCGTGGGCCCGAGCACGCCGAGCCGGCCCACCACGTCCTGGCCGTCCGAGTAGGAGGTCGAGACGAGCGAGGCGCCGTGGAGCCCCTGGTGGTGCACCTCGTTGCCGATGCGGACCTGGACCTCGCCGGTGTCCGAGGCCATCTCCGCGAGCAGCTTCAGCATGACGACCTGTTCCTCGAGGGCCTCCAGCACGGGGCCGAGCGAGCCCTGGAAGTCGTCCTGGTTGCCCGCCAGGTTCGAGGCCCCGGCCAGCGCGACGCGTTCTTCCTTGTCCGCTTCGAGGGTGTCCTGCACGGCCGTGACGAGGGCGCCGAGGGCCGGACGGTCCGGTTCGGGGAACTCGAGGGGCACGGCTTTCAGCTTGTCGCGGAACTCGCCGGGCAGCCGGCCGTCCGCCACCTCGTTGACGCGGCCCGCGAAGCGGCCCAGGTGGGAGGGGTCCAGCCCGGCCGGGACCGTGACGACGCGCTGCTCGACACGGCCCTGGGACGTGATGAGCACGGCCAGCACCCGGTTCGGCGTCAGCTGCACGAACTCGACGTGGCGGAGCCGGGAGTGGGACAGGGATGGGTATTGGACGACGGCGACCTGGTGCGTGAGGCGGGCCAGCGCGTGGACCGTGCGGTCCACGATCTCGTCCAAGTCGTCCGCGCCGAGGAGCAGGGCCTGGATGGCGCGCCGTTCCGCCGGGGACAGCGGCTTGACCTGGGCCAGGTGGTCGACGAACACGCGATAGCCGGCGTCTGTCGGGATGCGGCCGGCCGAGGTGTGCGGCTGCGTGATGTAGCCCTCGTCCTCCAGCTGTGCCATGTCGTTGCGGATCGTGGCCGGGGAGACGCCGAGCTTGTGCCGTTGCGTCAGCATGCGCGAGCCGACGGGCTCCTGCGTCTGGACGTAGTCCTCGACGATGGCCCTGAGCACTTC
>JAISIU010000332.1 GCA_031261885.1 Bifidobacteriaceae bacterium | reverse complement strand
GCCATGAGCGCCTCGAGCGCGGGCACGTCGTAGTCGTCCTGGAGGCATTCGCGGACGGCCTCGTGAATGATCGGGAAGTCCGCATACTGCGCCGCGATTTGCAGCAGCTGCGAGGCGCGATGCCGCTGCTGCCACAGGGGTTGGCGCCGGTCGGGCCGCCGCCGAGGCAGCAGCAGAGCCCGGGCGGCGGCCTCGCGGAACCGGGCCGCGAAGTGCGCCGAGCTCGTGACGGCGCTGGTCACGAGCCCACGCACGTCGGCCGAGGCGATAAACGGGTCGACCACGCCGGCCGCGTCCGCCTCGGCCGTCTCGGGCAGGCGCAGCACGATCCCGTCGTCGGCGGGCATGACCTGCGCGTCGAGCCCGTACCGTTCCCGCAGCCGCACCGCGAGCACCGCGCCCCACGGTGCCGTCACGCGCGCGCCCACGGGCGTGTGGATCACGACCCGCCAGTCGCCCAGCTCGTCCGGGTAGCGTTCCACGACGATCGTCCGCTCGTCCGGCAGCACCCCGGTCGCCTCACGCTGGTCGCGCAGGTAGGCGAGCAGGTTGTCGCGCGCCCACTCGTCAAGCCCGCCGAGCGCGCGTTCTGGCCCGCTGTCGGAACCACCACCGGGCGGGTCGTCGAGGTGCGCGCCGACCGCGCCGACGACCCGGCCGATCGCCGCGCCCAACTCGGCGGGCCGGCCGGGGGAGTCGCCGCGCCAGAACGGCAGGCGTCCGGGCAGGCCGGGCGCGGGCTGGACGAGCACGGAATTGGGGGTGATGTCGACGATCCGCCAGGTCGCGGACCCGAGCGTGAACGTGTCGCCCACGCGGGACTCGTACACCATCTCTTCGTCGAGTTCGCCGACGCGGCGCGGGTTCTTGCCCTCTTCGCCGGCGAGGACCACGCCGTACAGGCCGCGGTCCGGGATCGTGCCGCCGGACACGATCGCGAGGCGGGCCGCGCCCGGCCGGGGCGTGAGCTCGCCGGTGTCGCGGTCCCACACGAGCCGCGCCTTCAGGTCCCCGAAATCCGCGCTCGGGTAGCGCCCGCTCAACATGTCGAGCACGGCCTCGAAGGTGCGTTCGCCCAGGTGGGCGTAGGGGGCGGCGCGCCGTACGAGCGCGTACAGGTCGGCCGCCGTCCACTCGTCCATGGCGACGGCCGCGACGATCTGCTGGGCGAGCACGTCGAGCGGGTTGGCGGGCACGGCCAGCGCCTCGATCGCCCCGTCGCGCATCCGCTGGGCCGTGACGGCGGCGGGCACCAGGTCGCCCCGGAACAGCGGGTAGACGAGCCCGTGCGACACGGCCCCGACCTGGTGGCCGGCGCGCCCGATCCGCTGCAGCCCCGACGCGACCGACGGCGGCGACCCGACCTGGACCACGAGGTCGATCGCGCCCATGTCGATGCCGAGCTCCAACGAACTGGTCGCGACGACGGCCGGCAGCAGCCCGGCCTTGAGGGCATCCTCGATCTGGGTGCGGCGCGTGCGGGACATCGACCCGTGGTGGGCTTGGGCGAGCACGTGCTCGACATCGACGGCGGCCGCGTTTTCGCCCGCGTACTGGGAGGGGTTGGCGGCGCCCGGGTCCGGCGCGACGCCCGTGCGCTCGGCCTGCCACGCCTCGTTGAGCCGCGCCGTGAGCCGTTCGGCCCCGCGCCGGGAGTTCGCGAACACGAGCGTGGACTGGTGCTGTTCGATCTGGTCGAGCACGGCCCGGTGCACGTATGGCCAGATGGTGCCGCCCGTGCGTTCAGCCCCGAACGCATCGCCCGTAAGCTCCGCGCGCGGCCCGGCCGTCCCATCGCCCCAGTCGACCCCGCCCCCGCCGAACACCCCGGGCACCCCGCCCGGATTCGCGCCCACGAGGTCGGGCGGTGGTTCGGTCGGGTGCCCTTCGCCGATGATGGCGCCCGCCGCCTCGCCCGGAACGGTCCGGTCCGGCTGTGGCCCGGTTAGGTCCGGCGGCCCGCCGCTGCCGCCGCTGCCGCCCCCCGCCCCGCCCGGCTGGGCGAGCGGCCCGCCCATGTCGGTGAGGTCGGCGACCGGCAGGCGCACCGCAATATCGAGGGTCTTGGCGGCGGGCGGCTGGACGATCTCGATGGGCCGTCCGCCATCACCGGCCCCGCGGGCCCCGGCGACGAACCGCGCCACCTCCTCGACCGGGCGGACCGTCGCGGACAGGGCGACGCGCTGGGCCGGCCGGTCGAGCAGCGCGTCGAGCCGCTCGAGCGACAGCGCCAAATGCGTGCCGCGCTTGGTGCCGGCGATCGCGTGCACCTCGTCGATGATGACGGTGTCCACCCCGCGCAACCCCTCGCGCGCGCCGGACGTGAGCACGAGGTACAGCGACTCCGGGGTCGTGATGAAGATGTCCGGCGGCTTGGTGCCGAACGTGCGCCGCTCGCGGGCCGGGGTGTCGCCGGTGCGCAGGCCCACGCGGACGTCCGGCACCATGATGCCGAGGTTGACGGCCGCGTTGGTAATGCCGGCCAGGGGCGCGCGCAGGTTGCGTTCGACATCGGCCGCGAGGGCTTTGAGCGGCGAGACGTACAGCACCCGGCAGCGCCGCGCGGCCTCTTCCGGCGGCGGCTCGGCCAGCAGCCGGTCGATCGCGGAGAGGAACGCCGCGAGGGTCTTGCCCGACCCGGTGGGCGCGACCACCAGCGCGTGGTGCCCGCGCCCGATCACGTCCCACGCCCCGACCTGCGCGGCCGTGGGCGCGGCGAACGCGCCCTCGAACCAGGCGCGCGTCGCGGGCGCGAACGAGCCCGGCAGCGCGGGGCCGGCGGGGGCGGAAGACACCATGCCCCCATTGTGGCCCACACCCCCGACAAAAACCCCGCACCCCCGCCCTCAGCCCGACCCCTCCGCCCTGGCTCCGCCCC
>JAISIU010000105.1 GCA_031261885.1 Bifidobacteriaceae bacterium | reverse complement strand
GCTCGAGGGCCTCAAGGCCCGGTTCGGCACGGGCTGGGACGACCCGCGGCTCAGGGCGGCGGACCTCCAGTGGTGCGATGTGCGGCCGGAGCGGTCGCTCGCGGCCCGGCTGGCCGCGGGCGGGGCCGTCGAGGTCCTGTTCCCGGCCGAAGAGGTGGAGCGGGCGGCGGCCACGCCGCCGCCGTCCACGCGGGCCTACCTGCGCGGGGAGGCCGTGCGGCGGTTCGGGCCGGCGGTCGTGAGCGCGGGCTGGGACGCCGTGACCCTCGACGCCGGCGGCCAGTGGCTGACCCGGTTGGGGTTCCCCGATCCGGCGCGCGGGGGCCGCGCCGAGGTCGGGCCGTTGTTGGCCGCCGCGGGCGGCGACCCGCTGACGTTCCTGGCGGCCCTGTCGCCGTCCTGACGGGCACGGCCCGGTCCGGGTGCGCGTGGGCCAATGGTCCAGGTCCGGGCGAGAGGCCATCGGTCCGGGCCGGTGGCGGGCTCGGGAAGGGTCCGCGTGCCGGCCGCCGTGGCCGTCTGACGCCCGGGCGGCTGTTCGCTGTGAGGAAAGCGCACTGGTCTTCCCGACGAGGATGGTGGTCCGCGACGCCCGGGGAATAGCGCTGCGACGTGCGTGGTTACGCTCTTCGGATAATTTCGCGCCCATGTCTCGGTTTCACTGACAGCGGTATCGCCATTCGACGGCCGCCCCTGCGTTGTCACGGCCGGGTGGGCCGTTCCCCGATGCGCCGACTAGGAGACGACACATGAGACGCCGCAAGGGCACCAAGGGCGAGACCATCCCCGACGAGACCGCCGTCGTCCCGGACGGCGCCGGTGACGGGTTCCAAGCGGCCACTGTCCCGTGGGGAGGCGCCGCCGCGAGCTCATTCGAAGGGCCGTGGACCGCGTACCCGGAGGTCCAAGCCACCACCTGCGGCCGGTCCGCGCCCGCCGCGCCCGCCGCCACCGACTCCTTTGACGTGGCGGCGCCGGAGCCGAAGGTTTCACCGGTCCCGGCCGCGGCGCCGGCCGGCGCGCCGCCGCGGTCCCACCACCGGGGGCGCTGGTTGCTCGCCCGTGCCGGCGAGCTCGTCACGACGCTCGCCTCGGTCGAGACCGCATCGGAGGCGCTGACGGCGTTGCGCGCGCTGGAGGACGTGGTGGTAGGACTGCGGCGCTACGCCGACAGGCAGTTGCGCCGGCCCGAGGACGGAACGGTCGAGCGTGAGGCGCCGCTCGCAGCACCCACGCCCGAGCCGCTACCGCCTGCCGGATGGGGGGAGACCGGCGTCGCCGAGCCCGCGGCGTCAGGCTTCGGACCCCCGGAGATCGTCGGGGGCGGGTTCGCCCCCGCCACGGCCGCGGTGCCGGTCGGAGCCCCGCGGCACACGGGACCCGTGGCGGCGCCCGCCCCCGCACCAGCCGGCGGCTTCGGCCAGTCCGGTCCCGTCATGGGGCCGGCGCCCGGGGGTGAGGCCGCCAACGTGGCGCGGCCAGCGGGGCGGGCGTGCGACGCGGCGATGCGGAGCGCGGCGCTGTGCGAACTGGGCCGCCTGTCGGTCAGGGAGCCGGACGGCCCGGGCCCGGATCACGACAGGTTGAGCCGGGCCGCCGATGAGGCGGACCAACTGCGGCGGTTCGTCTTGGCCGGGGCGACAGCCTCATGACGGCATTGCTCGGGGAGTGGCTGCTGGCCGAGGGCGCGGTCACGCGGGAACAGCTGCTGGAGGTCGCGGACGCCGAGGAGGCGAACGGCTGGTCGCTGGCACAGGCCCTCGTGGCGCGCGGCGTGATCGGCGAGGACCGGATGGTGCGGCTCTTGGCCCGGCGGGCCGGCCTCGCCTTCGTCGACCTCGACGAGATCGCCGTGGACCATGCGGCCGTCGCCTTGATCCCGGGAGCGTTGGCGAAACGACACCGCGTGTTGCCGTACGCGACGGAGGGCGACGCCGTGCTCGTCGCGATGAGCGAGCCGGGCGACCTGCTGGCCCTCGATGACCTGCGTTCGGTGCTGCGCCGCCCCATCGTGCCCGTGGTCGCCGCGCCGACGGTCCTCGACCGGGCGATCGCCCGCCACGTGCGGTCCGACCGGGAGATCGAGGGCCTGTCCCAGTCGATGGAGGAACGGCAGGCGGAGAGCGACGTCCGCGCCGGCCAGGCCGACGCGGGCAAGGGCGTCGAGGCGATCGGCGACGATTCGCCCGTCGTGCGCTACGTGAGCCTGCTGATCAGCCAGGCCATCCAGGATGGCGCCTCGGACATTCACCTCGAGCCCGGCGAACACGACATGCGGGTGCGTTACCGGATCGACGGGGTGCTGCACGAGACCCAGTCCGTGCCGAAGTCGATCGAGCACCAGGTGATCTCGCGCGTCAAGATCCTCTCCGACATCGACATCGCGGAGCGGCGCAAGCCGCAGGACGGGCGCATGAGCGTGACCGAGGGCGGCAAGGCCGTGGACCTGCGCGTGGCGACGCTGCCGACGGTGTGGGGGGAGAAGGTCGTGATGCGCGTGCTCGACACGAAGAACACGACACTCGGGCTCAGCGAACTCGCCTTCTCGGAGCGCAACCGGACGCTTTACGAGCGCAGCTTCCGCAGGCCCTACGGCATGATCCTCGTGACGGGGCCCACCGGGTCGGGCAAATCGACCACGCTGTACGCGACGCTGCACGCGATCGCCAGGCCCGAGATCAACATCATCACGATCGAGGACCCGGTCGAATACCGCATGGCCGGCGTCAACCAGGTCCAGGTCAATCCGAAGGCCGGGCTCACGTTCGCGGCGGCGCTGCGCTCGATCCTGCGCGCGGACCCGGATGTCGTGCTGGTCGGCGAGATCCGCGATCACGAGACGGCCACGATCGCGACCGAGGCGGCGCTGACGGGCCACCTGGTCCTGTCCACGCTCCACACGAACGACGCGCCATCGGCCATCACACGGCTGATCGAGATGGGCGTCGAACCGTTCCTCGTCGGTTCGGCCCTGGACTGCGTCGTCGCGCAGCGGCTCGTGAGGCGGCTGTGCGTGCGCTGCCGCGAGGCGGTCCCGGCCAGCGAGGCGGAGATGCGGCTCATGGGCCTGGATCCGGCGCGGGGGGCCGCGCCCGCGCTGTACCGGCCGGGCGGCTGCCCGGCCTGCGCGCGCACGGGCTATCGCGGCCGCCTGGCCGTCCACGAGGTGATGCCCGTGAGCAAGGAGATCGAGCGGCTGGCCGTCGCGCAGCCCAGCTCGAACGAGGTGGCCGCCCTCGCCGAGAGCGAGGGCATGGTCCGACTGGCCCAGGACGGCTGGGCCAAAGTCCTGGCGGGCATGACGTCCGCCGAGGAGATCGTGAGGGTGGTGTCGGCCTGACATGAGCGTTGACCTGGAGTATCAGAGGACGGTCCCGGCCGCGCGGGCCGGCTGTTTCGACATCGACCGCGTCCTGGTGTACTGCTTCGAGCACGGTGGTTCCGACCTGCACCTGGAGGTGGGGTTGCCGCCGGGGATCCGTGCCAACGGCCGGCTCGGTCCGGTCCCGGGCCACCCGCCGCTGCGCCAGGAGGAGCTCTTCGAGGCGCTGATGGGGACCATCACGCCGCGCCAACGGGCCCTGTTCGAGGAAGAGATGGAGCTCGACTACTCCTACAGTCTCGGGGACCGGGTGAGTTTTCGCGCCAACCTGTTCTGGCAGCGCGGCACCATCGGGGCGGCCTTCCGTGTGATCCCGCGCGAGATCAAGTCGTTGGCGCAGCTCGGCATGCCGGCCTCCCTGGCGTCGTTGGCGGGTCTGCCGCGCGGGCTCGTGCTCGTGTGCGGGCCGACGGGGTCCGGCAAATCGACCACGCTGGCCGCGCTGATCGACGTGGCGAACCGGACGCGGGCGGACCACATCATCACGATCGAGGACCCGATCGAGTTCCTCCACACCTCGAACCGGTGCATCGTGGCGCAGCGCGAGGTCGGCGTGGACACGAAGTCCTTCGCCCAGGCGCTGAAGCGGGCTCTCAGGCAGGACCCCGACATCATCCTGGTCGGCGAGATGCGGGACCGGGAGACGATGGCGATCGCGCTGAGGGCGGCCGAGACGGGCCACCTCGTGTTCGCGACGATCCACACGCAGGACACGGCCGAGTCGATCACGAGGATCGTCGACGAGTTCCCCGGCCCGCAGCAGGACCAGATCCGCACCCAGCTCGCGTCGACGCTCCAGGCCGTCGTCTCGCAGACGTTGTGCCCCACGGCCGACGCCACGGGTCGCGTGGCGGCCACGGAGGTCATGGTCGCGACGCCGGCGATCCGGGCGCTGATCCGCGACGGCCGCCTGCACCAGATCTATGGCGCGTTGCAAACGGGCCGGGACCTCGGCATGCACACGTTGGACCAGTCGCTGGCGGAGCTCGTCCGCGGGCACCGGATCCGGTACGAGACGGGGCTGGAGCGGGCGCGCCAGCCCCGTGAATTCGACAAGATGTGCGGCCGCTTGGTCCGCATGAACCAGGGCCTGGGCTCGCTGCAGCAGGCGGCCCCGGCCCGGCCCCTCGGAAGGATGTGAGAGCCGTGGCACCGGCTGCACGCGCCGCCAAGACGTTCGAGTACACGGCCATCGGGCCGGATGGGACCACGCGCTCGCAGCGCATCGAGGCCCCGAACGAGCGGGCCGTCGCCGCTTACCTGAGGGAGCGCGGCCTGCTCGTCACGGCCATCGAGCCGGTCCAGAACACGGGCCTGAACCGCGAGCTGAAGCTCGGCGGGGGCCGCATCAAGCCGAAGGACACGGTTGTCGCGCTGAGGCAGTTGGCGACGATGGTGAACTCCGGCCTGTCGCTGGTGAGCGCCCTGACCGTGCTGGCGGAGCAGACGGACAATCCGAAGCTGGGGCGCGTGATCCGCGAGATCGCGGGGGTCGTGGAGAACGGCGGCACGCTGGCCGAGGGTTTCGCGGAACACCCCGAGGTGTTCGACCCGGTGACGATCGCGATGATCCGCGCCGGGGAGGAGGGCGGCTTCCTCGACCAGGTGCTGAACACCGTGGCGGAGACCACGGAGAAGTCGATCAAGCTGCGCCACACCGTGAAGTCGGCGATGACGTATCCGGTGTTGGTGCTGGTTTTCGCCGTGGTCGTCGTCATCGCGATGCTGCTGTTCATCGTGCCGATCTTCTCCGGCATCTTCGAGTCGCTCGGTTCCCAGCTGCCGGCGCCGACGCGCGTGCTCGTGTGGCTGTCGGACGGGATGAAGGTGGCGATCTGGCCCGTGCTGGCCGTCGCCGTGGTGGGCGGCGTGTGGTGGCGCCGCATGAAGAACGCCCCGCGCGTGCGGGCGTTCATCGACCCGAAGAAGCTCGGGGCGCCGCTGTTCGGCGAGCTGGCCCGAAAGATGGCGTTGTCTCGGTTCTGCCGCAATTTCGCGACGATGACGCGGGTGGGCGTGCCCGTGGTCCACGCGCTCGACATCGTCGGCGCGACGGCCGGCAACACGGTGATCGAGGCGGCCGTGAAGCGGGTCCGGGCCAAGGTCGTGGAGGGTGTGCCGATCGGGCGGGCGATGGAGGACGAGCCGGTCTTTCCGGCCATGATCCGGCAGATGATCGCCGTCGGCGAGGACGCGGGCGCGCTCGACCAGATGCTGGACCGGATCGCGGGTTTCTATGACGACGCGGTGGAGTCGGCGACCGCGTCGCTGACCTCGATGATCGAGCCGTTGCTAATCATTTTCGTGGGGTCGATCGTGGGGGCGCTCCTGATCGCCCTGTACCTGCCGATCTTCCAGTTGTCGACGGCCATCGGCTGAGCGTGCGGCGGGTGCGCGGCCGCTTTCCGTGGGGTGTCCGATGGCGGGCGGCCGGGTCGGGCGGTCCGTGTCCGATGGCGGGTGGCCGGGTTGGGCGGCGGTGGGTATTTCTACCGTGATTGGGTTGGCCCGTCCTTCCAGGTCAGCGGGTTCTGGCCGGATTTCCGAGGAATTACTTTTCGCGCTAAGCGGAAGAGGCTTTCCTTTTGCCGGGCGGCGGGGTTTACATAGGTTCACCCACGCGATGGTTGGCGGCCCCCGCCGCGGCCATCGGCGCCGTGGTCCGGTCGGCGCCCGGGCATGAAGCCCGGACCCCCTCGCTCCTCGACTTCCGTGGCTACTCCGACACCCCTCGTCAGGAGTGGCGCAGTCCCGCACCGCGGTTCGTGCCTCTCACCGCCATAGTGCAAAGGACAAGCGGAAAATTATGATGCAAGCAATCTGGCGTTCCCTGGACCGCAAGCGGCGCGCGGGCGACCGCGGCTTCTCGCTGGTCGAGCTGCTCATCGTCATCATCATCATGGGCATCCTGGCCGCGATCGCGATCCCGATGTTCCTCTCCCAGCGGGCCAAGGCCCAGGACGCGGCGACCAAGTCGGACCTGGAGACCCTCGGCAAGGAGGTCGCCACCTACTTCGTCGACAACTCGGGCGTGCCGACCATCTACACGACCGACAACGGCTACTACATGAGCGACACCGCGGCAACTGCTGCCGCCGCCGAGGTGGATACCAACCGCGTCAGCGCGCGTTCGGCGAACGTCTGGCTCGTGGACACGACCGGCAAGACCATGACGGCGGCCGGAGAGGTCAAGGTCGTCCAGGCCGACGGCGCCGCGGGCGCCACACCGACCAGCACCGACTGGTGCATCGCCCTGGGCAACGACAAGGGCAAGTCCAAGACGTTCGCGTACACCGCCAAGGGCGGCCTGCAGGCGGGCGTGACGTGCGCCAGCGGTTCGGACCTCAAGAACTGATCACCGCTTCGGCAGCGGATCGCGGCAGCCCGGTGTCCGGCCCACGCGGTCGCGACACCGGGCTGTCGCTCATCGAGCTGTCGATCGCCGCGGCCGTCATGGTCCTCGTGATCGGGCTCGCCACCGCATTCGGCCTCTCGGCCCGGCGCGACGACGCGGCCACCCAGCAGCGTCAGAGCCGGATCGACCAGGCGGGCCAGGCGCTCACGTGGATCGACCGGGCGCTCGGCACTCTCGGGGCCGTCCAGCTGGCGGACCCGTCCGGGCCGGACGGCCACGACACCCCGACCCTCACGGCCACGCCGTCGCTCGTGGCGGCGGGCGCCGACAAGATCGAGTTCATCGGCGGCTCTCCCGACGGGCAGGTGGCCGCCGCGGACCAGGCGGCGGCCCGCCCCGTCCGCATCACGATCGAACGGACCGGGGCCGGCGTCCTCCAGGGCACGGTCCAGCGCTCCGAGACACCTGGCGCGCTCGACTTCTGCGACGAGGCGCGGCGCGGGACCACGAGCTGCCCCGCCTCCCGGTTCCGCACCGAAACCCTGGCGCGGGGAGTCGGGCCGGAACCGTTCACCTACTTCGACGCGGCCGGGGCCGAGACCGGGCCGGCCGCCCCAGGCGACCTCGACGCGTTGGCCGGGATCGCCGCCGTCGAGGTGCGCCTCGTCGTCAC
>JAISIU010000224.1 GCA_031261885.1 Bifidobacteriaceae bacterium | reverse complement strand
CGATGGCCTTGGCGAGCACGAACGGTGTGGACGCCACGGCCTCGATCTGCAGGCCGCGGTCGGACTGGCTCGTGAAGAAGCTCATAATGTTCGAGAGCGTGCCGCCGAGCAGCCAGGCCAGCCCGACCGTGACGGCCGAGACGATGAAGCACGGCAGGATCACCGTGTAGAAGCGCTTGCGGGCCAGTGCGAACAGCGAGATGACGATCGCGCCCGGCACCACTTTGATCCAGGCCCCGAGCGTCAACAGCACCGAGGCGAGCCGCGTGTGCCGGATCGCGGTGACCAGCGCCATGACGGTGATCGGCGCGATGATCGAGTCCAGGCGCGTGACGCCCGTGGACCCGAGCGCCACGTGGAACAACAACCAGAACCCGATCGCCACGTAGGCCCGCCGCGCCGGCGCCGAGGCCAACAGCACGAGGCAGGCGAACGCGTCCAGCAGCGTGACCAGCACGAACCAGCAGCCCATGTACACGGCCCCGTTCGCGGGCGTGACGACGCCCGCCAGCCACACGGGGATCAGCGCTGCCGCCGGATAAACCCAGTTCGTGTTGATGACGGGCCATTCGCCCAGCGCCTTGCCGCGCCAGGCCCAGTACTGGTAAAGCGTGACGTCCGAGGCGCCGACGCGTTGGTAGCCGGTGCAGATCTTGTACAGGTAATAGTGGACAGCGATGAACGCGATCAACACGATGATGCCGACCACGATGTCGCGTGTGCGGTGGTCGCGGGGCAGGACGGCGCCCGGCTGCGCCGGGGCGGTGGTTGGCGCGGTTGGTGCGGATGCGGACACGGGTCTCGATTCGGCGGGTTGGCGGTGGTGGATGGCGAGTGGGCTCTCGGTTCTCACCCGAGCGGGATCGTGACGGCGGGATCGAGGAAGTTGCCGACGAATTTCAACGCGGTCGGTTTCTCAGCGGTCCCGATGTCGAAGGCGAGGTAGCCGGTGCGCGGCTGGCCGTGGGGCAGCGGTTGATCAAGGGTGTGGTCGTGGTACTGGATGGCGCTCTTGAGGTCGTCGCCGTAGGACTTCCCGGCGCTCGTGACGAGCTCCTGGAGGCTCGGCGGGAACGTGCCGGAGCCGTTTTTCGCTGTGTAGGTCACTTGGATTTCCATGATGACGAATTGGCCGTTCTCGGCGGTCCAGCTGTTGTTCGTGCCGATTTGTGTCAATCCCGTGAGAACGTTCACCAGCTTGAGAGAGTAGTCGCCGTTCTTGAACGTGCGCCCCGTGGACCAGGCGGTGGCCCCGGGCGCGCCCGGTTTCGGCGTGGCGCCGTTCTTCGGCGCGCTCGCCTTCTGGCTGGTGCTGCGGGAGGCGTGGCTGGTTGCGGTCGTGTGGGGGTGGCCGCCGATGACGTGCGTGCCCCACAGCACGAGCACGACCGCGAGCACGGCGCTCAGCGCGCCGATGCCGATCGCGACGAGCCGCCGGTAGCGCCGCGCCAGGTGCGGTGCGGCCTTGACGATGGCGGGGCGGGGGCCGGCGACGGGGGATTTGCCCGTGGGCTGCTGTGGGCCGTCCGGGACGGGACGGCCGTGGCTGGCCCAGGCCGGCCGTGCCGGCCGGAGCCCCGATGTGTGTTGGGTGACGCCCGTCGCGATCTTGCCGGTCAAAGCGTCCAATCCGTAGTCGCGCCGCGGGGCGGCGGGGAGCGCGGCGGCGCCGATGGCGGCGGGTTTGGCGGGCGTGGTGGGGCGGTGCGCCAGTAGTTCGGCGATTTGGTCGCGTGGGATGACGGCCGTGGGTTGGGCGGGTGTGATGGGTTCGGCTGGTCTCGCCGGCCGGACCGGGCGGAGCACGGTCGTCTCGTTGGACGATGCCGGAGTGGACGATGTCGGAGTGGACGATGCCGGAGCGGGCGCTGCCGTTGGTGGCGTGGCCTGAGCGCGGGGCCGGGTGGTGCCCGAGGGGCCGCGGCGGGTTCTGAGGTCCGGTCCGGCATGGGCGGCGGGCGCCGTGGCGGTCTCGGGTGTGGCGACCTCGGGGCGGAGGGGGGCCGGCTCTGGCGGGACCGTTGGGGTCCTATGTGCCCGAGTGGCCGCCCGCGTGGGGCGGGCCGGCCGGTCCTGGGCTTCGACCGTGGCCGGGGCGGCTGGCTCCTGGGCGGCAGTCGGGGTGGGCGGTGTGGGCACGGCCGGCTGTTCCTCGGTGCGGTCGGTGTCCGGAACGGGTTCGGTGGCGGCCGGCGGCGGCCCCGCCGCGGTGTCGCGGTCAGCCGGTGGCGGCCCCGGCGGCAGTGCCGGACCAGGCCGGACGGCCGCGCCTTCCCGGTGCGGTCGGAGCGCGGTGGCCGCCTCGGGCGGCCGGTGCCGCCTGGGCGGGCGCGGCGCGAGGCCGGGGCGTTCGGCGCGGACGGGTTCGGCTCCGCCGGAGGCGGTGACACGCAGGCCGGAGTTCCACCCGGATAATTGCCAGCCGCTCGATGGCAGGGCCGTGCCCGTTTCGGGGCGTGGGGGCCGGGCGGCGTGTTCGGGGCCTTCGGCGCCGGCCGGCCGGCGGCGCCGGGCCACGCCGGTGTCGCCGAGCGCGGCGGCGGCACGCGCCTCGTTGGGGCGGCCCGGTTCGGCCGGCAGGGCCGAACGCTCAGGTGGCGCGGCCGGTGCCGTCAGCTGTGCCTCGCGGCGCTCGCGGGCGCGGGTCTGGGCGCGGGTGGGCGGTGGTGGGACGGGTGGCACGGTGGCGGAGTCGGCCGGCGGGCGTGTCCCGGTGGCGGCGCGATGGGTGCGGGGTTTGGTGTCCTGGGCCGGCGTGGCGCCTGACTGTGTGGCACGGCGCCGCGGGCCCCGCGGCAGGTGCGGACGGCTTGGTGCGAGGTCCGGACCGAGGTGCGGGCCGCCATCGGGCACCGAGGCGCCGAGGGAACCTGCAGGACTCATTTCCGCCTTTCCGGCTGCCGGGCATGGCAGCGACAGGGAATCGTGCCGCCGCGAGGGGCGCAGCGGACCACTTCGAGCGTACGGCATATGGGCCGAAATCGCCCATCAAACGTCTGTGTATGGGCCGGTGTGGTCGCTGTGACGGCCACGGGGGACGGGCCGCTAATAGCCGGTGCTCGGGACCGTTGGGGTTGCGGTCCCGGATTTCTTCGTTTTCTTGGTCGCGGCGCTCGGCGAGGGGGATGGCGCGATCGAGACGCCGATGTCCGCCATGGCCTGTGTGAGCGGCACGCAGCCTTGCGCCGGTGCGATGCGGTCGCCGGCCGAGACCGCGACTTCGCTGGCGGGCCGGATGCCGTTGTACTTGGCGCCGATGATGACGTCGACCACGGACGTGTCGCGGTCGTCGACGGTCAGCTTGGCGTCGTCCGGCATGTGGGTCAGCACCATGTAGGC
>JAISIU010000141.1 GCA_031261885.1 Bifidobacteriaceae bacterium | reverse complement strand
CTTACGAGTCATCGGCCTCATGGTGCCTAGGACGCGGGGTAGCCGAGAGCCTGGGCCGTGGCTTGCATGAGGGCCGTGCGGTAGCGCTGGAGCTCCGGGGCCGGGATCTGCCAGCGGTGGCCGGCCTTGTGGGCCGCGAGCTCGTGGTCGACGATGGCGCGGCGCACCGACATCCACGAGATGTCCAACAGCTTGGCCGCCTCGCGCGGCGAATAGGACGGTTCCGACAGCTGCAGCGGCGCGACGTTGAGGCCCTGCTGGGCATCGCCGTAGTCCTCGATCACTGTTCCGCACCGCCCTTTCAGTGTTCTCAAGAGCCTAGCGAGGTTCGGCGGCTAGGGCCGTGTCGATCGCGTGGCGGGCCGTGGCCGTGCGGTAGCCCTTGCGGGCCAGTAGCGAGTAGACGCGGCGCAGCCGCGTGGTCCGGTCGAGGCCGCGTGTGGCCTGGAGCTTCTTCGCGGCCAGCGCCGTGGCCGCCTCCAGCTCGTCCGCCTCGCTCACGTGCTCCATGGCCTGGGCGGCCGTGTCCTTGTCCACGCCGTAGCGCCGCAGCTCCTGGGCCAGCGCCGGGCCGGCCAGCCCGCGCTCGGTGTGGCGTGTCCTGACCAGCATCTCCGCGAACGCGGCGTCATCGACGAGGCCGACGGCCTCGAACCGGTCCAGCACGTGCGCCACTACGCTGGACGGGACCTCCTTCTTGGCAAGCGCCTGCTCCAGCTGGTGGCGGGACTTGGGCGAATTGGTCAACAGTCGCAGCGCCGTAGAGCGGGCCACCTGCTCATGTTCCAGGTCCGTGCGTTCCTCCGGCGGGACTTTGGACAGCCGTCGCTTGCCGTGCCCGGCACCACCCCGGCGCGGCGGCGCCTCGACGGTCAGCTGGCCGCCGTCCGAACCGTCCTGGCCACCGGTTTGGGCGGCCTCCAGCGCGGCGCGCAGGGCCGCGATTGTCGCGAGGCGGTCACCGGCCGACGCCGCCGCGGCGCCCGGGGCCGCATCATCCGCCCCGGGGTTCGCGTCCAATCCGCCTTCCACCAGACGCAGAGCGGCGCGGGTCCCGGGTCCGGGGGCCGCCGCCCCCGGACCTGCGCCCGCGCGCGTTCCGTTCACGATGCCGCTGCCGTCAGCGCGGCCCTCAGGCCGCGGCGGCCTCACGGTCCGGCAGCTGGGTCACGTTGTCCAGCTCCGCCTCGTCCTCGGCCGGGGCGTCCGGGTCCGGGATCAGGCCGAGCTTGATGCGGATCTTCGTGTCGATCTCGCTGGCCACGTCCGGGTTGTTCTTCAGGAAGGCGCGGGCGTTCTCCTTGCCCTGGCCCAGCTGGTCCCCCTCATATGTGAACCACGAGCCGGACTTCTTCACGATGCCCTTGTCCACGCCGAGGTCGATGAGGCTGCCCTCGCGGCTGATGCCCTCGCCGTACATGATGTCGAACTCCGCCTGCTTGAACGGCGCCGCCACCTTGTTCTTCACGACCTTGACGCGCGTGCGGTTGCCGACCGGCACGCCCGCCTCCTTCAGCGTCTCGATGCGCCGAATGTCGAGCCGGACCGAGGCGTAGAACTTCAACGCCTTGCCGCCCGTGGTGGTCTCCGGCGAGCCGAAGAACACGCCGACCTTCTCGCGCAGCTGGTTGAGGAACACCGCCGTGGTGCCCGAGGACGCCAGCGCGCCCGTCATCTTGCGCATGGCCTGGCTCATGAGGCGCGCCTGGAGGCCCACGTGGGAGTCCCCCATCTCCCCCTCGATCTCCGCCTTGGGCACGAGCGCCGCGACCGAGTCGATGACGACGATGTCCAGCGCACCGGACCTCACCAGCATGTCCGCGATCTCCAGCGCCTGTTCGCCCGTGTCCGGCTGCGACACCAACAGGTCATCCGTGTCCACGCCCAGGTGCTTGGCGTACTCCGGGTCCAGCGCGTGTTCCGCGTCGATGAACGCCGCGATACCGCCGGCCTGCTGCGCGTTGGCGATCGCGTGGAGCGCCAACGTGGTCTTGCCGGAGGATTCCGGGCCGTAGATCTCCACGATGCGCCCGCGCGGCAGGCCGCCGATGCCGAGCGCCGCGTCCAGCGCGACCGACCCCGTGGGAATGACGTCGATGGGCGCGTGCGTCTCATCCCCGAGCCGCATGATGGAGCCCTTGCCGTACTGGCGGTCGATCTGGGCCAGGGCGCTCGCCAGAGCCTTGTCGCGATCCTGTGTGCCTGCCATTGCTTCTCCTGTTTGTGTAGTTCCGAACTCCCGGCCGCCGCTGGGGCGGGCCGAGGGGCCGACGTCTGCTGCCAGGTCCCACGGTATGGGAGACCTCTGACAAAAAAGATCACACGGAACCCGGACTGTGGACGACCGCCGTTCCAGACACCGTTGACACCACGATAGCGAACACGTGTTCGATTGGCGAGGCGACACGCCGAACCGCACCACCGGCATCGTGCACCCACCCGGCCGCTCAGCGACGGCGCTTCTTTTTCTTCAGCTCCGCGCGGTAGATCCAGCGCTGCTCCTCGGTCAGTTCCATCTGATCCGCGAGCGCGTTCCACACGTCCTTGGGCGCCTCGCCGGCGTCGAGCGCCTGCTGCGCGGTGCGCCCGCCCAGCTTCGACATCACGAGGTCAGAGGCCAGGGACTTGGCGTAGGCCTGGCCGTAGACCTGGTTCATGGCCCACCAAAACTCCGAATGACGCACCGGGCCACCCTAGCGGCTCGGGCCGGTGCCGAGCAGGGTCATTCCGGCAGGCGGCACTCCATCGTGAATACCTCATCCGGCCTGGCCGGCTCGATCGTCACGGTGATGAATCTGCCAGCACCGTCGTGCGCGAAGGCCCACACCGTCTCGGTGCCGGGCTTGCCGGCCGTGAGGCTACCGTCCGCGCCCAGCGTGGCGAGCAGGCAATCCGACTCGTCGCGGTAGCGGACCTGGGCGCTGAGCGGCTTGTGCCCGGCACCGCCGACGGCGGCCGTGACCTGGGCTCCGAGCTGGACCGTCTGCCCGGTCAGAAGCGTGAGATGCGCCGACGCGACCGTCGGGGCCTTGGCGTTCTGGACCGTGTCGCCGTGCCGCGCGACCCGGGCCGTGACCCACGGGGCCGGCTTCGAGGCGACGCGCGTGCGCTTGCCGGTAGCGGCGTCCTTGTACGTGGTGACGGCCTTCACGGTGTAGCGGTACGTGTGCTCCACTGTGACCGCGCGGTCGCGCCAGGCGTGCCGCGTGCCCGGCAGCGTCGCGACGCGCGTGAAGTGGCCGGCCTTGGCCCGGTAGACGTAATAGGCGGTGACGCTCCGGCCGGCCTGCCACGACAGGCGCACGCTGCGGCCCTGTTTCGTCGCGGTCAGCGCCCGCGGCTCCGCGCCGATCCAGTACGAGATGGGCGCGGCAGTGGTGGCCTGATGGGTGTCCGATGGCGTCGCACCGGCCGGCATGGCCGCGGCAGTGAGAGAGGTGGCGGCCAGCGCGGCGACCACGAGCACGCGAGGCAGAACGCGGCCGCGCCGGGAACGGGGCACCGGTGTAGTTGAGGCCATGGGGCGCCTCCATAGGGCAACGGGTCGGGGCCGGTGGCGACGCGGGTCGCCGCCGTTGGTTGGCCCAAG
>JAISIU010000140.1 GCA_031261885.1 Bifidobacteriaceae bacterium | reverse complement strand
TTGGCGAGGGTTCGGTCCGTGTCCACGACCTGCACGCCCGGGTACCGGGCGAGAAATGCGTCCAAGGACTGATCGTGGCCTCCGCCGCGATAGAGCTCGGCCAGTACTGCGGCGGGTGTTGCGACGGCCCAGTGGTGGATCGAGGCGCTTCGCAGCGCGTTGACGGCGCGGCTCGGGCGGGTTCCGGCCCGAGCCAGGGCCAGGGAGGAGACGGCTTGGGAATCGAGAACCAGGGTGCTCATCGCATCAACCGTCCGATGCGATCGACCTCGGCCGGGTCCGCCGGACCCCACAGCTCTTCCAGATCATGGACGAGCTCGGCGAGCGACTCCTGGCGTTGGCCAGCCTCCATCTCTCGCCGCAGCACGGCGTTGACCTGCGCCGACGATGTCCTGTCGCTGGTCTGGAAGTACTGGGCGACGTCCTCGTCGAGGGTGAAAGTGCATCGCCGTTTTGAACTCATACTTAAATCATACTTCGCGGGTGGTGTCAGAACGGCACACATGGGCCGCCTCCTTTTCATTCGTTTCCGATTGGCCCCACGTCCATCGGCCCCACGGGGCCGTGCCCGGGACCGGTTATCAACGCCACAGCACGGCTCGGGGCCGGGGCCTGACCAGCAGCGCCGGGTCGAGGTACTCCTCGCCGCGCCTCACGCCCCAGTGCACCGTGCCGGCGGCGTGGGCCGGTTCGCCGGTCACGGTGCCGACCGGTTCGCCCGGCCGCACGCGCGTCCCCACCGCGAGGCCGCTGGCCACGGGTTCGAGCGTGCTGCGCAGCGCGCCGTGCCCGATGACGAGCACGTGCCGGTCCACGACCACGCCGTTGAACAGCACTACGCCGCCGGCCGGCGCCCGGACCGCGGTCCCCGGGGGCGCGGCCAGGTCGACGCCGCGATGCCCGGCCAGCCACGGCCGCTCCGGCCCGTCGAAGGGGCGCACGATGATGGCGGGCGGCCCGGCCGGCCAGTCGAACCCGCTGCTCGGGCCGTCTTCCCGGGGTGCCGCGTGCGCCCGGGGTGAGGCTCCGGCATCGGCGGCCCTCCGATCCGGCGGCGACGCCGCGGCATCGACCACCGCCGAACCGGGCGGGGGGACGGCGTGGACGGGACCGGCCGCGCAGTCGGCCGCGAGCGCGGCCAGCGTCAGCAGTGCGAGCGCCCGCCGCCACGGCGGGAAGGAACGGATGCGATCGACCATGGCGGTATCCTCACCCGGCCGCGCCGTGTTCGAACGCGCGCCTGTGGACGACGCCGGTTTTGGACACGGCCGCGCCGCCGGGCCGTTCTTCCGGCGCGCGGTTGCGGCCCGTCGGCGAAACGGACTGCGCGCCCGAACCGGCCCCCAGAGGGCGGTGCGGCGCCCGCGCACCGGCGCGGGACGGGGGACCGTCCGGGAGACGGTAGACTTTAGGTTTGCGACCGCCACCAGGCGGTTGACTTCGCGCATCCATTGCCGCACGCGACCGGTCCAGCCGGCCGCGCGGCCACGGCGTTTTCGGTCCGGACCACGCCTCCACGGGCGGTTCGGCTCTCGCCGCGAGGGTGCCAGGCGCGGCGGGCGGGTGCCCGGCGCGGCACAACCGAAAGGATCAATCACACATGGCTATCGTCACCATGCGCCAGATGCTGGACGCGGGCGTCCACTTCGGCCACCAGACCAGGCGTTGGAACCCGAAGATGAAGCGCTTCATCCTGACGGAGCGCAACGGCATCTACGTCATCGACCTCCAGCAGACCGTCTCGTACATCGACCAGGCATTCTCCTTCGTCAAGAACACCGTCGCCAAGGGCGGCAACATCCTCTTCGTCGGCACCAAGAAGCAGGCGCAGGAATCGATCGAGGAGCAGGCCCAGCGCGTCGGCATGCCGTTCGTCAACCAGCGTTGGCTCGGCGGCATGCTCACGAACTTCCAGACCGTCAACAAGCGTCTCCAGCGGCTCAAGGAGCTCGAGGAGATGGACCTCGAGAACGCCTCCGGCAGCGCCTACACCAAGAAGGAGCTGCTGATGATGCGGCGTGAGCGCGACAAGCTCGCCCGCACGCTCGGCGGCATCCGCAACATGGCGAAGGTGCCGCAGGCCGTCTGGATCGTGGACACCAAGAAGGAACACCTGGCCGTCGACGAGGCGCGCAAGCTCGGCGTGCCGGTCGTCGCGATCCTCGACACGAACTGCGACCCGGACGAGGTGGATTACAAGATCCCCGGCAACGACGACGCGATCCGCGCGGTGTCGCTGCTGACCCGTGTCATCGCCGACGCCGTCGCGGAGGGCCTCGTCGCCCGCCATGCCGCCGCCGAGAAGGCCGCCGCCGCTGAGGGCGAGGAGGCCGAGGCCGCCGAGGCGGAACCGCTGCCGGAGTGGGAGGCCGAACTGCTGGCCGTCGCCACCGAGGACGCGGCCGCGCCCGAGGAGGCCGACAAGGCCGCTGAGCCGAAGGCCAAGGCCGCCAAGGCCGAGACCCCGAAGGCCGCCGCCCCGAAGAAGGCCAAGCCGGCCCCGAAGGCGGAAGCGCCCAAGGCCGAGGCCCCCAAGGCGGAAGAGCCCAAGGCGGAGCCGGCTCCGGAGGTCGAAGCGCCCAAGGCCGAGGAGCCCAAGGCGGAGCCCGAGAAGTCCGAAGCGCCCGAGGCGGAAGCCGCCCAGGACGCGAAGGCCGACAAGGCCGAGTAACCCAGCCCCACACCCACCCACCACCCACTGATCGGGCAGGCGGAGACCTGCCGCCTGCCATCGGACTGACTTGGAGACAGACTGAATATGGCGAATTACACCACCGCCGACATCAAAGCCCTGAGGGAGCGCACGGGCGCCGGCATGTTGGACGTGAAGAAGGCGCTCGACGAGGCGGAAGGCGACGCCGACAAGGCCGTCGAGATCATCCGCGCCAAGGGCCTCAAGGGCATCGCGAAGCGCGAGGGCCGCTCGGCCGTCAACGGCCTCGTCGCGATCGAGGTCGCGGACGCCGGCGCCGGCCAGCGCGGCACCATGGTCGAGGTCAACTCGGAGACGGACTTCGTGGCCAAGACCCCGAACTTCGGCGAGATGGCCGCCAAGCTTCTGGCCGCCGCGGCTGGCCAGGACTCCGAGGACCCGGACACGGTGCTTGCGTGCCAGGTGGACGGCGGCACTGCTCTCGACACCCTGAACGAGGCACAGGCCGTGCTCGGCGAGAAGCTGCAGCTGCGCCGCGTCGCGATCCTCAAGGGCGAGGTGGTCTCGCACTACCTGCACAAGACTGACCCGGACCTGCCGCCGCAGGTGGGCGTCATGCTGGCGACGGACGCCGCCGGCGCGAAGGTCGCGCACGACATCGCGATGCACATCGCGGCCATGTCCCCGGCCTACCTCACGCGTGAGGATGTGCCGGAGGACATCGTCGCCTCGGAGCGCCGGATCGCCGAGGAGCTGTCCCGCTCTGAGGGCAAGCCGGAGAAGGTCATCCCGAAGATCGTCGAGGGCCGCGTGAACGGCTTCTTCAAGGACAACTGCCTGGTGGACCAGGCCTTCGCCCGCGACCCGCACAAGACCGTGGGCCAGGTGATGAAGGAGGCCGGCGGCACGATCACCGGTTTCGTCCGGTATCGCGTGGGCGCCTGAGCCATGGGCTCAGAGTCCCCCGCTCTGAGGAGTGCTGACGCCGCCGCGGCGCCCGGCGCCCACGTGGCGCCGGGCGTTCGGCGCGTCATGCTGAAGCTGTCTGGCGAGGCGTTCGGCGGCGGCAAGCTCGGCCTCGACCCGGACATCGTGGCCGGCATCGCCGCGCAGATCGCGGTCGCGGTCGGGCACGGCGTGCAGGTCGAGATCGTCGTCGGCGGCGGCAATTTCTTCCGCGGCGCGGAGCTGAGCCAGCGCGGCCTCGACCGGGCGCGGGCGGATTACATGGGCATGCTCGGCACGGTCATGAACTGCCTCGCGCTGCAGGACTTCCTCGAGAAGGCCGGGGTCGACACCCGCGTGCAGACGGCCATCGAGATGCGCCAGGTGGCGGAGCCCTACCTGCCGCTCCGGGCCATCCGGCACCTGGAGAAGGGCCGTGTCGTGGTCTTCGGCGCGGGGGCCGGCATGCCGTACTTCTCGACGGACACGGTGGCGGCGCAGCGCGCCCTCGAGACGGACTGCGCGGCCGTCCTCATGGCGAAGAACGGCGTGGACGGCGTTTACACGGCGGACCCGCGCACGGATCCGACGGCCCGCAAGCTGGACCGCATCACGTATGCCGACGCCCTGCGCGACGGCCTCAAGGTGGTCGACGCGGCCGCGTTCGCGCTCTGCCAGGAGAACCGGCTGCCGATGGTCGTGTTCGGCCTCGACGGTCGCGGCAATGTGACGCGGGCGCTGGAGGGCGAGCCGCTCGGCACCCAACTGGTCGCCTGAGCCGCCGCGTTCCCGCCGCGGCCCGACCCACAATTCACTGTCACACCTCGCGCCCGCCGTTCCCGCCCGGAACGGCGGGCGCGACACGTGTCCAAATTGCCTGCCCCGGGGCCAACCACGGGACCGGCCCGGATGAGAGGATGAGCCCATGAGTATCGATGACGTGCTGTCCCACGCGGACAAAAACATGGCGCGCACGCTTGATGTGGCGGCGGAGGAGTTCTCCGGCATCCGCACGGGCCGCGCCAACGCCGGGCTGTTCAAGAGCCTCATGGTGGATTATTACGGAACCCCGACCCCGCTGCAGGCGCTGGCGTCGATCACGGTGCAGGACGCCCGCACGGTGCTGATCACGCCGTACGACAAGGGTGCGATGCACAACGTCGAGAAGGCCATCCGCGATTCGGACCTCGGCGTCAACCCGTCCGATGACGGCCAGGCCGTCCGGCTCGTGATGCCGGAGCTGACGGAGGAGCGCCGCAAGGAGTACGTGAAGCTGGCCCGCAGCAAGGCGGAGGAGTCGCGCGTGTCGGTCCGGGCGGTCCGTCACAAGTCGCGCGAGGCCCTGGCCAAGATGGCCAAGGACGGCGAGATCTCTGAGGACGACCAGCACCGCGCGGAGCACGGGCTCGACTCGAAGACCAAGACGTACATCGAGAAGATCGATGACCTGCTGAGCCGCAAGGAGGCCGACCTGCTTGCGGTCTGAGCCCGCGCCCGTCAGCCCGGCCTTCCCGCCCGAGGTGGTGCGTCCCGCGGCAGCCGCGGCGGCCACGGCGGTGCGCGAGCCGGACGCCGGACCGGCCGGCCCCGTGCCCTCGGCGCCCCCGCCGTTCGCGTTCGCACCCGTGCCCCCGCCGCCGGCCGCCGCGCCGGGCGCCCCCGCCGGGCGCCGCCATCCCTCCGCGGGCCGCAACCTGCCGGCCGCGATCGGCGTAGCCGCGATCCTCATCGCGGTGCTGCTCGCCAGCCTGTGGTTCCGGCCCGAGCCGTTCATCGTCCTCGTCTGCGTGGCCGTCGTGCTCGGCGCCCATGAGCTCAGCCAGGCCATGGGCCACGGCGGCGTCTCGCTCGCGTTCCTCCCACTGGCCGTAGGCGGTGTCGCCGTCCAGGTCTCCGGCTACCTGTCGGGCCCCGCGGGCGTGCTGTGCGCGTTCTTCTTGACGGCCGGCGCCGTGATCGCGTGGCGTGCCACCGAGGGCACGGGCCGCACGTTCGGCCGCGACGCGATGGTCGGCGTGCTGGCCTCGATCTACCTGCCGCTGCTGGCGGGGTGCGCCACGCTGCTCGTGCTGCGCCCGCGCGGCCGCTGGCTCGTGCTGACGTTCATCGCGCTGTCGATCGCGAACGACACGGGCGGCTACATCGCGGGCGTGCTGTTCGGCAAGCACAAGCTCGCGCCGAGCGTGTCCCCGAAGAAGTCGTGGGAGGGCCTGGCCGGCTCCGTGGCCCTGTGCGCGCTCGCGGCCTGGCTCGCGGTGTGGCTGTTGGGCGCGCCGGCCTGGCTGATCCCGTTGCTCGCCCTCGGCGCGGTCGTCACGTCCACGCTTGGCGACCTGATCGAGTCCCTGTTGAAGCGCGACCTCGGTATCAAGGACATGGGCCATCTGCTGCCGGGCCACGGCGGTGTCCTCGACCGTATCGACTCGATCCTCCTGTCCGCTCCCGCCGCCTACCTGGTGTTCCTCCTCATATGACGGCGCCGGGCAATCACAAGACACTGGTCGCGGCCAAGGGTACGGGGTCGCCCTCGATCGATCGGCGCGCCCGTCCGCCGCGCCACCTGGCGGACTTCGCGCCGGCCGAGCGGCGCGAATGGGTGGCCGGGCTCGGCCAGCCGCCGATGCGGGCCGGCCAGCTGGCCCGCCACTACTTCGCCCGCCTCGAAACCGCCCCCGAGCGGATGACGGACCTGCCCGCCTCCGGGAGGGCCGACATCGTCGGCCGAACCCTCCCGACCCTGCTGACGCCGCTCGCGGAACGCCGCGCGGACGGCGGGCGCACCGTGAAGGCGCTGTGGGGGTTGACGGGCGGCGTGCGCGTGGAGACCGTGCTCATGGCCTACCCGGACCGGGTCACGGTGTGCGTGTCCACGCAGGCGGGCTGCGGCATGGGCTGCCCGTTCTGCGCCACGGGCAAGCTGGGGCTGGCGCGCAACCTCTCGGCGGCGGAGATCGTCGAGCAGGTGCGGCTCGCGGCGGTGGCCGCCGCGAACGGCGCGTTGGGCGGTCAGCCGCGCCGCCTGACGAACGTCGTCCTCATGGGCATGGGCGAACCGCTCGCGAACTTCCGCGCCACCCAGCGGGCGCTTTCCGACCTGACCGACCCCGCGCCATCGGGCATGGGCCTGGCGGCCCGGAACGTGACGGTGTCCACGTGCGGGCTCGTGCCGGCCATCGACCGGCTGGCCCAGGAGGGCCCGGCCGTGCGCCTGGCGCTGTCCCTACACGCCCCGGACGACGAACTGCGCGACCGCCTGGTGCCCGTCAACCGGCGCTACCCGGTGGCGGAGGCCCTCGACGCGGCCCGCCGCTACTTCGACGCCACGGGCCGGCGCGTGTCGATCGAGTACGCGCTCATGCGCGGCGTCAACGACCAGTCGTGGCGGGCCGGCCGGCTGGCCAAGGAGCTGAACCGGCGCGGCAGCGGGTGGGCGCATGTCAACCCGATCCCGTTGAACCCGGTCGAGGGTTCGGAGTGGACGGCGAGCTATCCCGAGGTGGAGGCCGAGTTCGTGGCACACTTGCGGGGGAAAGGCATCGTGGCCACGCTCCGTGACACGCGGGGCGCGGACATCGACGGCGCGTGCGGCCAGTTGGCGGCGCGCGTGGCCGGCCAGCGGGCCGCCATGGACACAGGGGATTGACACGAGGGGAAGGCAATGGCCGATCTGTTCCGCCGGGCCAAGGGCCGCGGCTACGACACCGCCGAGGTGGACGATTTCTTCGCCCGCGCCCAGGCCGCGTACGAGGGCCGCAGCACGGAGCATATGACGCCGCAGCAGGTGCGGTCCGTGTCGTTCGCGCAGGTGTCGCACGGCTATGACGAGGCGGCCGTCGACGGCGCGCTGGACCGGCTCGACGCGGCTTTCACGCGCAAGGAGCGCAGCGCTTACATCCAGCGGCACGGCCAGCAGGCCTGGCTCGACAAGATCGTCGACCGTGCCACCACGCTGTACGGGCGGCTCGGGCGGCCGGCGGGGCAGAAGTTCCATCCGGGGGGCCGCGGCGAGGACGCCTATGACATGGCGCAGGTGGACCGCCTGTGCCAGCGGCTCTCGGACTATTTCAACCAGGGCAAGGCGATCACGTCGGGTGAGATCCGGCACGTCGTGTTCCCCGTGGTGCGCGGCAAGAAGGGCTATGCGATGGGCCCCGTCGACGCGTTCCTCGACCGGGCCGTCGAGGTCCTGGTCGCGGCCGAATAGGCCGGCGGGGCGTGGGGCATCAGGCCCGGTCTCTCGCGCTGATCGGCGCGACGGGGTCGATTGGCACGCAGGCGGTCGACGTCATCGAGCGGCACCCGGACCGTTTCCGCGTGATCGGCTTGGCGGCGGCCGGGACCCGGCCGGAGCTGTTGGCGCGGCAGGTGGTGGCGCTGCGTCCCAGGCTGGTGGGTGTGGCGTCCGATGACGCGGCGGCGCGGCTCGGGGAGGCGATCGGGGCCGTGGCCCGGGAGACCGGGGTAGCGGTGCCACACCCGGAGGTCGTGGCCGGGCCGGAGGCGGCCTCGCGCGTGGCCGGCATGGGCGCGGACGTCGTGCTGAACGGCATGTCCGGGTCTGGCGGGCTCGGCCCCACGCTTGAGGCGCTGGCCGCCGGGTCCACGTTGGCGCTGGCCAACAAGGAGTCGCTCGTGGCCGGCGGGGCGCTCGTCAAGTCCAAGGCCCGGCCGGGGCAGATCGTGCCCGTAGATTCGGAGCATTCGGCCATCGCGCAGTGTTTGCGCGGCGGTGCCCGCGGTGAGGTGGCGCGCCTGATCCTGACGGCCTCGGGCGGGCCGTTCCGCGGGTGGACGCGTGAGCGCATGGCCGCCGTGACCCCCGAGCAGGCGTTGGCCCATCCGACGTGGCGCATGGGGCCGGTCGTGACGGTGAACTCGGCGACGCTCGTGAACAAGGCGTTGGAGCTGATCGAGGCCCACCTGTTGTTCGACGTTCCCCCCGACCGGATCGTGGTGGCGGTCCACCCGCAGTCGATCGTCCATTCGGCGGTCGAGTTCCGGGACGGCGCGGTCATCGCCCAGGCGTCCCCGCCGGACATGCGGCTGCCGATCGCGTTGGGGCTGGCGTGGCCGGACCGGCTCGACGATGTCGCCCAGGCGCTGACCTGGGACGAGGCGCAGACGTGGCGGTTCGAGCCGCTCGACGAGCGGGCTTTTCCGGCCGTCGCGCTGGCCCGGCGGGCGCTCGCGGCCTCGCCGCTGCACCCGGCCGTTCTGAACGCGGCCAACGAGGTGTGCGTCCAGGAGTTCCTGGCCGGCCGGATCGGTTTCCTCGACATCGTCGACACGGTCGCGGCCGTGGTCGGGCAGTTCCGCCCGGCCGGGCACGATGCCGGCGGGCCGTCGGGCGGGAAGGCGTCCGATGCCGTGTCCCCGGCCCGGGTGCCGACCCTCGCGGACGTGGAGGCGGCCGAGCGGTGGGCGAAGGCCCGGGCCCGGGCCGCGCTCGACGGCCGCGCGCTCTCGGCGCCGGTGGACGCTCCCAGCGGGCGCACAGACTAGGCTGGCATTATCGTGCTCGGCCCGCGCACCCGCCCTTGACGCTGGCATTTTCGGACTGGATGGTACATGTCGAACGTTCTCGCCTACATTCTGGGGATCGTCGTCTTCGTGATCCTGTTGACGATCTCCGTGGCCTGGCATGAGCTGGGGCATATGCTCCCGGCCAAGAAGTTCGGCGTTTATGTCTCCCAATACTTCGTCGGGTTCGGGCCCACCATCTGGTCGCACAAGTCGAAGAAGTCCGGCACCGAGTACGGCATCAAGGGCATCCCGCTGGGTGGCTACACCCGAATGGTCGGGATGTACGCGCCGGGCGACCCGGCGCGCGCCGAGCGCACGGGCTGGCGGGCGGACCTGGAGCGCGACGCCCACGAGCTGACGCGCGAGGAGTTGGCCGATGTCGGCGAGTCGCGCGCCTTCTACGCCCAGTCGGTCCCGCACAAGCTCATCATCATGCTGGGCGGGCCCGTCATGAACCTGATCCTGTGCCTGATCCTCATGCTGGTCGTGTTCTCCGGCATCGGCCTCCAGGGCACGTCAACCACGCTCGCGCAGGTCGCGCCCTGCCTGTCCGCCGCGGGCGAGGAGGTGGCCTGTTCGGCCGCCGGGGCCGTCCAATCGCCGGCCGCGAAGGCCGGTTTCAAGGCCGGCGACAAGGTCGTGTCCTGGGACGGCACGAAGATCGACTCGTGGGACACCCTGCTGACCCGCATGGCGGCCAGCGGCACGCGGACGGTCCAGGCCGTGGTCCGCCGCGACGGCCACGACGTGACCCTGAGCGTGACACCCATGGCCGTCAAGGACGCGGCCTCGGGCAGCGGCACGATGGTCGGCGTCACGTCCGCCTACCAGCGGGTGCGCCAACCGGTCAGCACGGTGCCGGGCATGATCTGGAGCCAGACCACGGCCTCGATCAAGGCCTACATCAAGATGCCGGCCACGCTATGGACCACGGCCAAGGACACGGTCACGGGCGCCAAGCGGTCCGAGGACTCGCCGATGAGCATTGTCGGCATGGCGCGCATCACGGGCCAGATCTCGGAGAGCTCCTCGGCCCTGGGCAGCAACGCGTGGGTCGAGCGGATCGCGATGTGGCTGTACATCGGCGGGGCGTTGAACCTGGCGCTCGGCATCTTCAACCTGATCCCGCTGCTGCCGCTCGACGCCGGCCACGTGGTCGGC
>JAISIU010000097.1 GCA_031261885.1 Bifidobacteriaceae bacterium | reverse complement strand
CGTGGTGGGGCCGGTGAGGCCGGCCAGGCGGATCGCGTCCGGCTGGGTGGAGCCGGCGCCGCTGGAGCCGGTCTGGGGGGTGGCCGATGCCGGGGCGGCCTTGGCCTGGGTGGTCGCCTTGCCGGTTGGCGCCGCCTTGGTGGCCGAGCCAGCGCCGGCGCCCGAGCCGCAGGCGGCCAGTCCGGTCAGTGCGGTGGTGAGCGCGACCAGGCCCGCGAGGGCGGTCAGGGCGCGCCTGAGCCGTTGTGCTGTCATGGTGGTGTGTCCCCTTCAGGGGACGGATGATGGGCCGCCCCCGCTGCCATTCGATCCTATCGGCCCGGCGGCGGCGGTCCGTGGGCCTGGTGGCCGGTGGTCGTTTCGCGGGTTCGACGCCGATTGGTTATGCTGAGCGCGAACCCTTATTCTGTGTGTTTCAGCCCATTGCGCCGATTACCCCACGCCCCCATAGCTCCACGCCCCATGTGCACAGCGCCATGTCCGTGGAAGGTGGGCCATGTTCGGTCTTATCGAGTTGTCTTCGGGTCGTCATCAGTTCGCCGCCGATGCCGGACGGTTCCGCCGGGCCGGCCGCGCGGCCGCCGTGGTCGCGGCCTGTGCGATGACGGTGACGCTGTCACCATCGTTGGCCTCGGCCGCGCCCGGGGGAGCGGCCCCCACGGCGAGAGCGGTCCGCGCGGCCCGCGCCGCCGCCCCCACGCCGCCGGCGCGCGCGGCCGCGGCCCCACGGTCCGCGGCGGCCACCGCCGTGGCCGCCGCCACGGCGCCGGCTCCGACCGCCGACCGGACGCTCATGGCGACCGACGGGCGCGCCCCCACCGGCTTCACGGTCTCCCAGCTGCTAGACGTCGGCCTCAACTCACCGGCCGACTTGGTGCTCGATTCGGGCGGCAACCTTTACGTCTCCGATTCCGGCAACAACCGCATCGCGGTGTTCGACGCGGCCCATCTGACCGGTGGACCGGTCCGCCCCGACCACACGATCACGGCCGGGCTGAAGGACCCGCAGGGCCTCGCGTTCGACCAGGCCGGCAACCTGTGGGTGGCCGACAGCGGCAACAACCGCGCCGCCTATTTCACGAAGGCCAACCTCACCGGCGGTCCGGTGGCCCCGGACCACACGATCAGCGCGGGCCTGTCCGGGCCGGACGGCGTGGCGCTCGACGCCGCGGGCAACCTGTACATCGCCGACACCGGCAACAATCGCGTCGCCGAATACAACGTGGCCAGCCTCGCGACGAACCCGGCCGCCCCCGACTTCCGAATCACGGGCCTCGCCAAACCCTCCGAGGTCGTGTTCAACGGCACCACGCTCTACGTGGCCGACACGGGCGCCAACCGGATCGCGGTCTACGCCGGCGCCGCGAGCCTCGCGGCGAACCTGTCGGCCGTGACGCACACGGTCACGGGCGTCAAGAACCCGCGCGGCGTCGAGTTCGACACCGCTGGCAACCTGTACGTCGCCGACTCCGGGAACAACCGCGTGGCCGTCTACAACAAGGCGGTCCTGGGCGGCAACCCGACAGGACCGAACCGCTCGATCACCGGCCTGTCCAACCCGTGGGGCCTGGTCTTCGACACCGCCGGCACACTGTACGTGGCCGATGACGGCAACAACCAGGTCGCGATCTTCAGCCAGGCCAACCTCTCGACGAAACCGACCGCGCCGGATCTCGTGATCAAGGGCGGCCTCAGCAACTCGGAGGGCCTCGGTTTCGATTCGGCCGGCAACCTGTACGTCGCCGACCTCAACAACAACCGGATCTCCATCTTCACGGCCACCCAGCTGAAGAGCGGCACGGCCCCGAGCGGGCCGGCCCACACGATCACGGCCGGCATCAGCTACCCGAGCGGCCTCGCCTTCGACAACAACGGCGACCTTTACGTCAACAACACGGGGAACGCCAACGTCACCGTGTACGCCAAGGCCGGCCTCTTGAACAACCCCCGCGTCTCCCACACGATCTCGGGTCTCGGCTCGCCGATGGCGCTGGCGTTCGACACCGACGGCAACCTGTACGTCTCCGACTCCGGCAACCAGCGCATCGCGATTTACAACAAAGCCGTGTTGAGCGGGAACCCGACGAACCCGAACCGTCAGGTCACGGGCTTCCCCAGCCCGATGGGCCTCGGCTTCGACCAGCAAGGCAACCTGTACGTCGCCGACCAGTCCAGGAACTGCGTCTACGGCGTTGTCCGCTCCCGCCTGGCTGCCAGCACCTCCGGCGCGAGCTACACGATCAGCGGGCTCAACTACCCGCAGGACGTCGTCTTCGACAAGAGCGGGAACCTCTACGTCGCGAACGAGGGCGCCAACAACGTCGCGATCTACGACGCGGCGCGGCTCGGCAAGAACCTCAGCGGGGCGGACCAGACGATCAGCCAGGGTCTCTCCAGGCCGGTCGGTGTCGCCTTCGACGGCGACAACGGCCTCTACGTCGTCGAGAGCGACTCGGTCTTGGTCTTCAAGAAGACCGGCCTGCCGGGCCTGCCGATGGCCGCGATCGGCAACGGCCTGTCGGGCCTGGGCGGCCTCACCTTCGACAACGCCGCCGCCAACCTGTACGTCGCCGACTGGCGCCGCAACCGCATCGACGTCTTCGCCACCTCGAAACTCACGAGCCACCCGATGACGCCCGACACGGTCCTGACTGGCGCCTTCAACGGTCCGCGCGGCATTGCCCTTGACAGGAACGGCAACCTCTACGTGGCGGACTCCGGCAACAACCGTGTCGCCGTCTTCAACTCTGATTCGCTCAGCGGCAACATCACGACGCCGAACACGACGATCACGGGCCTCAAGAACCCGCAAGACGTCGCCTTCGACCAGGCCGGGAACCTCTACGTGGCCGATGACGGGAACAACCGGGTAGCGATTTTCAACGTGGCGGCGCTCGCGGCCAACTCCTCGAAGCCGAGCGCGACCATCACCGCGATCGCCGGTCCCACCGGCGTGGCGCTCGACGGTTCCGACAACCTGTACGTGACGAGCGCGAGCCAGGCCGGCGTCTTCCCGAAGGCGGACGTGATGGCCGGACCGGCCGCGGCCGAGCACACGATCACGGGCCTGACCGGCGCCAGCGGCATCGCGGTCGACCCGGACGGCAACGTCTACATCGCCGACACCGGCGCGAAGCGCGTGGCCGAGTACCGCGCCAGCGGGCTCGCATCGAACCCGACCAAGCCCGACGTCGTGCTGACCCAGAACCTCGTGGCGCCCCAGGACGTCATGTTCGCGGCCGACGGCGACCTGTACGCGACCGACTTGAACGCCGGCGTCATCCAGGCCGTGCCCGTCTACGGGCACGACGTCACGGGCAGGGTCACCTCGTCCGTGAGCGGCGCGGGCGTGCCAGGGGTCGCCGTCTCCGTCGTCATCCCGGGCGCCACGAGCGCGTCCGACGTGCTCGTCGCCGGGCCCGCGACGAGCACCGCGGACGGCGCCTTCACCGTGCCGTTCGTCCCCGACCGGGACGGCTACATGGTCAAGCTCACGGATGACGCCTACGACACGAACTACTCCGCGTCGTTCCAGATGGAGGGCCAGAACATGTCCATCGGCACGGTCACGGTGACGCCGCACTGGCACGTGGCCGTCACGCTCGCCAACGCCGACGACGCCGAACAGATCCACGGCACGGTCGACCAAGCCGACCAGGTCGTCACGAACGGCCAGCCCGCGCAGATCACACTGACCCCGGCCACCGGCTACCACGTCTCGGCGTTCCTCGACAACGGCACCAACGCCCTGAGCTCCATCACGGACGGCGTCTACCGGATCGACTCCGTCACGGTGGCGCACACCCTGGCCGCCACCTTCGCGATCGACACCTTCCAGCTGGCCGTGTCCGTGCCGTACGGCGGCGGCCAAGTGACCACCACCGTGACCGGCGGAGAGGGCAGCGTCGACCCGGGGACCAACACCGCGACCGTCGACTACGGCGGATCCGCCACCTTCACCATGCTGGCCGATGACGGGTCGAAACCGACGGCCGTCAGCCTCCAGGACGGAAAATCCAAACTGGACGCCCTGGTCCAGGACGAGTCCATCGACAACGCGTGGGACCTCACGCTCACGAACATCACGGCCGCCGACACCCTCACCGTCGAATTCGGCAAGACCGCGCCCATCGACTCCGACACGATCGGCGCCGGCGGCACCGTGACGGTCACCTACGAAAACGACACACGGATCACGATCACGGGCCTCACGAAGTGCCCATTCGGCGGAGGCGAAGCAGCCGACTGCGAGAACCTGCCCGTCGCCACGACGACCATCGCGCTGACCAGGGACACGCCCAGGGACGCGGCCGTCATCGTCGACGGCGCCGGGGCGGCCCCGGCCCGCGCCACACCG
>JAISIU010000020.1 GCA_031261885.1 Bifidobacteriaceae bacterium | reverse complement strand
CGGAGGGCACAACACGTCCCAGCTCGCCGTCGAGGGCTCCCTGGCCGGCGGGGACGTGTGCCCCGTAACCGCGATCTACGGGGCCAACGCTTCGGGCAAGTCAACCGTCCTCGGCGCGCTGGCTCACGTTCAACGGCTGATCCGGCAGTCGGCGCGGTGGGAGGCCCAGCAGCCGGTTCCGGGCGATCCCTTCCTGCTCTCCCCCGAGGGTGTCACCCAGCCCTTCGTCGCGGAACTGGTCTTCCGTATCGGCGCGGCGGAGTACCGCTACGGCTTCGAAGCGACCAGTGAGCGCTTCACCGAGGAGCACCTGTTCGTCACGGCGAGGACCGGTCAACGCCGCACCGAGCGCCGTTTGTTCGCCCGGTGGGTCGACGGCGACGGCCACGATGTGATCGACGTGTCGCCGTCCGTTAAGGGACCCAAACAGCGGATCGCGACGGCCACCCGCCCCAACTCCCTGTTTCTCTCCAAGGCGGCCCAGGAGAACCAGCAGGATCTCTCCCCGATCTACGGGTGGCTCAGCAGCCAGCTGCTCTTCCCGAGTGAGCCAGGCGCGGCCAGCCATCTGATGCGCGACGCTATCGACGCTTCAGCCAAGCAACCGGCGATACGCGAGGCGCTCGAACGTCTTCTCGTTTCCGCCGATCTCAGCGTTGACAAGCTCAACGTCTCGGTTGAGCCCAACCCACCCGCCGGCCATGGGATCCTGGCCGGACTCCCCGAGTTCATTGAGGCAATGCTTCCCGGATCGGGAGAGCGCGGAATCCTGACAGACGTCGAAGCCGAACCCGACAAAACTCGGGTGATCCGCAGAAGAGTCAGCCTCGATCACCACGCGGCGAACGGCTCGCTGGTCTCACTTCCCTGGGCTTCTGAGTCCGATGGCACGAAGGCCTTGTTCACCCTTGGTGCTCGAGTCATTTCGGCACTCAACGCGGGGCAAACGCTCCTCATCGACGAGGTCGACACCTCGCTGCACCCGCTGCTGCTCCGGCCGATCATTGAGCTGTTCCAGGTCGAGGAAACCAACCCGAACGGCGCCCAACTCGTTTTCACCACCCACGACGCCACCCTGCTCGGCAACTACGGCGGCACCGGCTACGCCCTCGACCGCGACCAGATCTGGTTCACGGAGAAGGGTCGCGACGGCGCCACCGAACTCGTGCCGCTGTCAGACTACAAACCACGTAAGGGCCTCGACACCGAGACCGCCTACCTGGCTGGACGGTTCGGCGCCGTGCCGGTGCCGGACGAGCGGCTCGGCCAAGGCAAGCCGGAGTGACCACCAGGCGGCGCACGGGCCGCAGCCAACGTCCGCTACGCCACATCGGCAAGCGCTTCGTCATCGTCTGCGAGGGACAAACCGAGATCGCGTACTTCGGGTGGGTCAAGAGTTCGCTCCGCACGCCGCTCATCACACTGGCGAAGACTGAGCAGAACGACCCACTCGGCCTGGTGAAGCAGGCCATCGGCTACCGCGACGGCGACCCCAAACGGATGGCGCTTTTCTCCTGAGTTCTCAGGCGTAGAGGCCTTCCAGGCGCCAGCCCGGCGGCTGGGGCGGGGCCGGGGCGGCCAGCAGGAGGGCGCGGCCGGCGGGCTCGTCGAGCTGCACCTGCACGTAGGTGCGCTGGGCCGGGGCCCCGGTCCACCAGCGCTCCCAAACCGGCCACGGGCCGGCCCAGCCGGCCACGGCCACCCCCGGGCGCTCCCCCTTGCCCAGCAGCCGGGCCACGGTGCGGCCGGCCGCGCCCACCGCCGGGTCCGGCGCGCCGAGCACCACGGCGTTCTCGACCTCGGGGGCAGGCACGCCGACCACACGCGCCGGCTCGGCGCTGATCGACCCGTCCGCGCCGGCCACGACGGGCCGGCCGGCCCCGTCCAGTACGTCGACGGGCACCGGCTCCGCCGGCACCACGGCCGGCGCCGGGTCCGGCAGCCGGCCCGGCCAGGGCCGCTCCAACGGCCGGGCGGCCCTGGGCTCGTCACCCCACGGCACGAGCCGGATCCGGCCCCGGGGGTCGCGCCCGCCCTGCTCCACCGCCTGGTACACGCCGCGCCCACCGAGCAGGCCCTGCACGCGGTCCGCGGCCCGCGCCGCTCGTTCCCCAGCCGCGCCGCCGTCGCCCCACAGCCCCGGCGACCCGAGCCCCGCCGGGTGCACGTCCAGGGCCGTGAGGCGCAGCTCCGCCAGGGCGTCAGGGCCGCCACCGCCGCGCCCGTCCGCACCACCGCCATCGGACTCTTCCCGCTGACCCGGCCGGCCGGCATCGGGCGCGGTCAGCCAGGCCTCTAACTGCCAGCGGACGCGGTCGGCGACCCCGCCGGCGTCCACGCCCTGGAGCCGCCACGTGCGCGTGTGCTCACGGCCCGCCACGGAGCGGACCCGCACCTGGAGGCGGCCGTAGGCGGCGCCGTGGGCCGCGAGCGCCGCGTGCAGCCGGACCGCGAGGCGGCGGGCGCAGAAGGCCGCCTGGCCGACGTCCCGGATCGGGTCGTCCGGCGCGATGACCTGCTCGAACACGGGTTGCGGCGTGAAGGGATCGCCGCCGGGCGCGTCCAGTCCGATGGCGAGCCGCCGGGCGTAACCGCCCACCTCGCCGAAGCGCGCGCCGACGGCCCCGGCCGGCAACGCCCCGAAGTCGCCGAGCGTGCGGACGCCGAGCCGGGCCAGCAGGCTGAGCAGCGCCGCCACGTCCTGAGCCCGGGCCGTGCCGGCCAGGGCCAGGGACAGCGCGGCGATCGGCAACGGGCCGAGGAACGCCGCCGACCCGCCGGGCGCGACGATCCGGCCGGTCCGGGCCGCGAGCACGGCCGCGAGCGGCCCGTCCGCGATCCCGAGGCCGATCCGCCCAACGGCCGTCTCGGACGCGCCGCCGAGCGCGTCGGCCAGGTGGCGGGCCAGGGCGTGGTCGCCGCCCCAGTAGCGGGCCGCGCCGGCGGCGGGGGCCAGGGCCAGGCCGGGCCGCAGCAGCTCGACGCCGGGGACCTCGGCTTCCAGCGCGGCGGCGACGGGCTCGAAACAGCGGGCGTCGCGGCCGCGGTCCGCCGGGACCCGGGCCAGGTCGGGGCAGGCCGCCGCCGCTTCGCGCCACCGCATGCCGCGCCGGACGCCGGCGGCCCGGGCCTCGGCGCTGGCGGTCTGGACGCGGCCGGCGTGGAGCAGCGCGACGGGCACGCCGGCCTCCACGGCCCCGGAGCCCACCGCGGCCTGGACCGGCCAGTCCGGCGCCCACAGCGCCACCCACCGCCGCGCCTCCGTCATCGGACGCCCCTGGCAACCGAACCGAAATCGAACATACGTTCGATTATATGCCCCTCCGGACGCACCGCCGAGGATCGCTAGGCTTGGACCATCCCGCCGGCACACCGGCCCGCCGGCACACCAACGCATCAAGGAGGCAGACGATGGCATGGCTGTGGTGGCTGGGCGGGGCAATCCTGCTCGGCGTCGTCGAGCTGCTCACGCTCGACCTCATCTTCCTCATGCTCGCGGCCGGCGCCGTCCTCGCGGCGGCCGCGGCCGCCGCCGGCGCGCCATGGTGGGCCTGCGTCATCGTCTTCTGCGTCATCTCCGTGCTCATGCTCGCCGTGGTCCGGCCCTGGGCCCTCACGCACCTGAAGGTGCACGGCCGCGGCCGCGCCGTGACGGGCGCCCAAGCCGCCGTCGGCCAGCCGGCCGTCGCGCTGACCGCCATCGGCCCCGGCGGCGGCAAGGCCAAACTGAACGGCGAGGTCTGGACCGCCCGCACCCAGCCCGGCACGCCGCCCGTCCAACCGGGCCAGACCGTGGCCGTGACCGCCATCGACGGCGCCACGGCCGTCATCGTCCCCATCGCCACACCCGGCCCCGCCGCGCCCTACCAACCGCCCAACGTCTCCCCGGCGCCACCCTTCACGACGCCCGCCGCCTAACCACCATCCCGGGCACACGGCCGGCCACGCCCGGCCAGTCCTCCAAACGCTTTCCACCAGACCCCCACCCAACCGAATGAGAAGGAACCCCCAACCATGGATCCAGTAAGCTCCTCCGGCGACCTGAACGGCGGCGCCATCGCGCTGCTCGTCGTCCTCGTCGTCCTCGTGATCTTCGTGATCGTGACGCTCGCGAAGTCCGTGCGGATCGTGCCGCAGGCCGTCGCGATGCTCGTCGAGCGGCTCGGCCGCTACTCGCGCACGCTCGACGCCGGCATGCATCTGCTCGTGCCGTACGTCGACCGCATCCGGGCGCGCGTCGACCTGCGCGAACAGGTCGTCTCGTTCCCGCCACAACCGGTCATCACCTCGGACAACCTCGTCGTCGAGATCGACTCGGTCATCTACTTCCAGGTGACGAACCCGATGGCGGCCGTCTACGAGATCGCGAACTACATCACCGCCATCGAGCAGCTGACCGTCACGACGCTGCGCAACGTCATCGGCTCCATGGACCTGGAGCAGACGCTGACGAGCCGCGACCAGATCAACGGCCAGCTGCGCGGCGTGCTCGACGAGGCCACGGGCCGGTGGGGCATCCGCGTCAACCGCGTCGAGCTGAAAGCCATCGACCCGCCGGCCAGCGTCAAGGACTCGATGGAGAAGCAAATGAAGGCCGAGCGCGACCGCCGCGCCACGATTCTGACGGCCGAGGGCGTCAAGCAGTCCCAGATCCTCACGGCCGAGGGCGACAAGCAGTCCGCCATCCTCCGCGCCGAGGGTGAGGCGCAGTCCGCGATCCTCAAGGCGCAGGGCGATTCGCGCGCGATCCTCCAAGTGTTCGACGCGATCCACAAGGGCGACGCCGACCCGAAGCTGCTGGCCTACCAGTACCTCCAGATGCTGCCGCAGGTGGCGCAGGGCCCGGCCTCCAAGCTGTGGATCGTGCCCGCGGAGTTCACCTCGGCCCTCCAGGGGCTCGGCCGCGCCTTCGGGGGCGGCAGCGGGAACGACACGCCCGGCGGGTTCTGGGACACGGCCGATGCCGGCCCGTCCGATGGCGGCCAGGCGCGGCCGGATCTCGCGGCCGAGTTGGGCGAGAACGCGTTCGCGAACGTCACGCTCGACGACCCGTCCGTCGCACTGAAGGAGGCGCGCGGGGCCGCGGCCGACGCCACCTCCGACGCCGAATCGGCCGGCACGGGCACGGGCCAGCCGGCCGACCGGTCGGTCGAGGTGGGCCAGGCCCCGGGCATGGGGGCGCACGCGGCGCCCGCCCACGCGGCCCCGCCCCAGAGCGCCCCGGTCCCGCCGGTTCCCGCCGTCCCGGTCCAGCCGATCCCGCCGGCGGCTCCCGCGATGCCCGCCCAGGGCGCGCCGGGGGCTCCGGCCTCCCCCTATGCGCCACAGCCGCCCGCGCCGGGCCAGCAACCCCCGGCCTACCCGCCCCAGCGCTGAGCGGCCCGCGCTGATCGCCTCATGCCCTCATCGGGCGTGGAGGCTAATGGTTGAAATCACGCCCTGTATCAACCATTAGCCTCCACGCTCGGGGTCAAACTGCCATTAGCCTCCACGCCGGCGTGGGCGCTGGGGCGGCGTGGGATCGGGGCGACACGCCGGACACCAGGGCAATTGTGAGTGAGCGCTCACTCAGTGTATGGTGACTCCCCGTGAGTTCATCCGCCCAGGGCACCCGCGGCCGCGCCGCGCCGATGAGCGCCGAGGACCGGCGCGAGGCCATCCTCGACGCCGTCCTGCCCCTGCTCCAACAGGCCGGCAGCGCGGTCTCCACGCGCCGCATCGCGCAGGCCGCCGGCATCGCCGAGGGCACCATCTTCCGCGTCTTCCGCGACAAGGAGGAGCTCATGGCCGCGGCCTTCGGCCGCGCCGCCCGCGCCGACCAGGTGGCCGACCAGATCGAGGCCATCCCGATCGACTCCCCCGCCCAGGCCACACCCGAGCTGCTCGAACGCCGCGTCACGGCCATGGT
>JAISIU010000011.1 GCA_031261885.1 Bifidobacteriaceae bacterium | reverse complement strand
CGACCCCGTCGGCTCGTCAGCAAAGACGACCTGCGGCCCGTGCACCACGGCGCGTGCCACCGCGGTCCGCTGCCGTTCTCCTCCCGACAGCGTGTGTGGTCGCCGCTTCGCGCAGCCTTCCAGCCTCAGCCGATCAATCAAATCATCAACGGCGCTTCGGATCTCCCGCCGACTCCTACCAAGAAACTCGAGCGGCAACGCAATATTCTCCTCGACCGTCAGCTCTGGGACCAAGTCGCCGAACTGGAACACGAACCCGAACCGCGAAAGCCGCAGTGCGCTCCGTTCGACATCGCTCATTTTGAGCAAACTTCGCCCGTCGAACGACACGACACCGCTGTCGGGTAGCTCGATTCCCGATACCACCCGCAAAAACGTTGACTTTCCGCTTCCGGACACTCCTAGTATCGCAACCGACTCACCAAGACTGACCGCCATCTCCGCCCCGGCCAGCACCTGTCGTTCCGCATAGGCCAACGACAGATCATAGCAAGACAATAGTGTCTCCGCCACGCCCACCTCCTGCTACAAATCACACTTAACGACAACGGTCGGTCACGGCCGGAATGGATGGCACGCACACAATCGTCACAGAGACCGACCCCGCGCATCGTATCCATTCCGGCCGCGACCATCACGGTACCGTTACGACATCAATATCTTCCCGTTCAACATTAGTAAGCCTTCTTTCAGCTTGTGGGGGTGATAGTTACTACATGTTGATTGATGTATCAAGGTGTCCAACGCTGGCACCCTCGCCCCATAGGTGCTTGGCCATCAGTGTCATTCACCAAGCAGTAGCGAGTTTACCCCCCTGCTAGAGATTTGCAACAGGCGTTCTCGGGCCGTGACGCGCCCGCGACGTGGCGCCCGCAAGCGGTCGGTTCCGCCGACCGACACGAAGCCGCGGCCAGCAAGCACAGTAACCAGTGGCTGGAGTCCAAGGGCCGCACCCCGGACGTCTCCGAGCTCTGGCCGTGACGCGCCCGCGCCAAACCACACCCCCAAGGTAACCACGGTTCTGAACCAGCAACGTCAGGACCGCCCGATGCGCGTGCCCGGGCTTGGCCCGGGTGATAGCGCGGCGCCGCCGCGCCGCCCGTGCGGCGGGGCCGGTGCGCAGGCACCGGACCGCCGAAGAAGGCGCGGCCAAGAGAACACGGTCCGGCCCCGGTTACCAACTTTCGTCGGTAGCCGGGGCCGCTCATTCCCTCCGTTTGGCGGTGCCGGCCGCCGGCCCCTCCCGGCAAAGTCAAAGGTGTCGCCAGCAAGGCGGCAACCAAGACCGAACCAGGAGGGAACAAGCCACCATGAATCCGATCCAGGTCGAGCACCTTTCGAAGGACTACGGCTTCGGCCGCGGCGTCTTCGACGTCTCGATCGACGTGGCCGAGGGCGAGACGCTCGGCTTCCTCGGCCCCAACGGAGCCGGCAAATCCACGACCATGCGGCACCTCATGGGGTTCAGCCGCCCCGACTCGGGCCACTGCACCATCAGCGGACTCGACTGCCTCAAGCAACACTCGGCGATCATGCGCCGCACCGGCTACCTGCCCGGCGAGGTGGCGCTGCCCGACGGCCTGAACGGCGCCGGCTTCCTCCGTTTCATGGCCGGCCTCAGGGGAACGGACCCCGCAGGCGCGGACGTCCGGGCCCTGCTCGACGAGTTCGAGCTCGACCCGACGGGCCCCGTCAAGCGCATGAGCATCGGCGAGAAACGCAAACTGGCCGTCGTCACGGCCTTCATGGGCGACCCGGACATCCTGCTGCTCGACGAGCCGACCAGCGGCCTCGACCCGATCATGCAAGAGGTCTTCATCGAGCACGTCCGGGGCCTCAAACGCCGGGGCAAGACGATCCTGCTGTCCAGCCACATCTTCTCCGAGGTCGAGGCCCTGTGCGACCGCATCGCGATCATCAAGGAGGGCCGCGTCATCCAGACCGTCACGGCCAAGGACGTGAGCGACTACAAGCAGAAGACCTTCGAACTCGACTTCGCCGACCCCAGGGACGTGAAGCGTTTCACGGCCGAGGGCTTCGACTTCACGGTGCGCGGCGCGGACCACACGGCCGGCCGGCTGTTCCTCACGTTCGGCGACGCCCAAACCCAGAGGTTCCTCGACGTCATCGGCGGCTACCGCCTGACGGGTTTCCAGGAGCACGCCCAAACGCTCGAACAGTACTTCATGCACTTCTACAAGTCCGACCGCACATTCGAAGGGATCGCCCAGAAATGATCGAATTCGTCGCTCCCCCGGCCAGCGCTATCGCGACGCGCCCCGGGACGGATCTCATCCGAGTCGACCACCTGACCAAGGACTACGGCCGCGGCCGCGGCCTGTTCGACGTCACGTTCCAGGTCAAACGCGGCGAGGTGATGGGGATCGTCGGCACGAACGGCGCCGGCAAGACCACCACGATGCGGCACCTCATGGGCTTCCTCAAGCCCGACTCCGGCACGGCCCGGATCGGCGCCCTCGACGCCCGCCTGGACGCCGCCGAGCTGAAGCGGCACATCGGCTACGTCCCCGGCGAGATCGACTTCCCGGACGTCGGCACCGGCACGAGCTTCCTGAGGCTCCAGGCCGCGATGGCCGGCCTCGATCACCTCGACTACATGAACCAGCTGATCGACCGGTTCAAGATCGACATCACGGCCCCGCTGCGCCGCATGTCCAAGGGCATGAAGCAGAAGATGGGGATCGTCGCCGGCCTCATGGCCAAGCCCCAAATCCTGCTGCTCGACGAGCCATCCACGGGCCTCGACCCGCTCATGCGCGACACGCTCGTCGAAGCCATCGAGGAGGCCAAGGCCGGGGGCGCCACGGTCCTCATGTCGAGCCACGTCTTCAAGGAGCTCGAGGACACCTGCGACACGGTGCTGTTCCTCCAGGCCGGACGCGTGGTCTCCGCGGCCTCGCGCTCGATGTTCGAGGCGAACCCGCGCGAGATGTTCGCCATCCGTTTCGCCGACGATGCCGACTACCGCCGTTTCATCGCCGAACCCCACCGGGTGGTGGGTCCGGACCGAACGGTCGGGGCGGACCCCGTGACGCACACGGTCACCGCTTACCTCCCGGAGGGCCGGATCAACGAGTTCTTCTCGGACCTCCAGGGGTACCGCGTCGCGTCCATACAGAACCCGAGATTCACGCTCGAACAGTTCTTCACGAAGGTGCTGAGCCCCCAGGTGCTCGGCGACACGACCACGCCGGCCGCGGCCCCGGGACCCAGACAGAGCGCGAAGGCCGCCGCCTAGCGCGCCGGCCGGTCCGGCATCGGACACCCCCACCACCAACCGCGCTCCCAACCACACTTCCAGCCACACCCCCCAACCGCACTTCCAACCACACCGCCACACACTGAGCCCAGGAGGCCCGCAGACATGTTCTCTCTTCCACTTCTCAAGCAATCCATCAAAGCCAACTGGGTCCTGTGGGCCGCGCTCACGGCCGTCATGAGCCTGCTGTGCGTCCAGTTCTCCGCCATGAAAATGACCCAGGGCATGATGTTCGAGATCTATTACGGCATGATGGTCGTGATCCTGCCCGGCGTTTACGTCATGGTGACGGCCAACAAGTTGCTCGCCAGCCAGGTGGACCGCGGCTCCATGGCCTACGTCCTGTCCACCCCGACCCGCCGCGGCACCGTGGTCGCCACGCAGATCCTCTACCTGATCGGCTCGCTGCTACTCATGTTCGCGATCCCCACGGCCCTCCACGCGGCCGTCAACGCCGGCAGCCCGATCACCTACGCCGACGCCGCCGCCCACGTCACGCACGTCGTCACGGCCGGCGACATCGTCCTCGTGAACCTGTCCGCGTTCGTGGCCTGCGCCCTGATGGGCGGCATCTGCTTCATGTTGTCCGGCATCTTCAACCTGTCCAAGTACGCGATCGGCGTGGGCGGCGCGCTCGTCATGTTCTTCATCCTGGCCGGCATGCTCGCGATGTTCGGCACGATGGGCGGCTCGTCGATCACGTTCCTCAAGTCCTTCCAATACCTGACCGTGACCTCGCTGTTCGACTACAAGTCGATCCTCCTGTCCACCACGGTCTGGTTGCCGAAGCTCGCGGCCGCCGCGGTCGGCACGGTCGCGACGCTCGGCATCGGCTCGGCCGTGTTCTGCAAAAAGGACCTGCCGCTCTGAGCGCGCGTTTCGCGCCCGGCCCGGGGTTGGGGGCGGCCGATGCCGTCCCTCACCCCGGGCGTCGCGCGTCCGATGCCGGCCCTCACCACCGGTTCTCGCGCACAGTTCCGGCACCGGGGAGCCGGGTTCCCGGCGCCGGGATTGCGCACGGGGCGCATTGGCGAGGGGCTGGGACACGGAAGTGATAGCAAAGGAGTGGAAACATTGAAAGCGATGAACGCCTCAAGCCCCCAGCGCGGCGACGCGGCCGCGCAGCCACCTGCCGCGACGCCCGCCTTGGGCGCCGCGCACCGGGGCGCCCTGATCGGGCGGATCGGCCGGTGGTTCGGCCCGCACCCGTACTGGACCAACGGGATCCTGATCGCGGCCTACGCCGTCTATTGGGTGACGACGGCCGCCGTGACGTGGGCCAACCCGTTCAGCCAGGGCACGGCCGGCGGCTTGGCGTGGCACCGTTTCTGGACCGCGGCACTCGGTGGCGGCGCACTGCGCTGGGCGGCCCTGGCCTCGGCCTGGGACATCGTCGCCATGTGCCTGTTCCGGCGTCGACACCCCGTTGTGCTGCTGGTCTTAACCGGCATCGCCGAGTTCGTCTCAATGGCTTCCGTGGCGCGTATCTCGCTGGTCGGCGACGTTTTCATGGTTCTCGTGGCGCTCTGGAGCGTGGCCCACCGCCGCACCGCCCGCACGGCTTGGATCGGCGGCGTGGTCCTGGCCGCGACCGGGGTCGGCGCGGCGTTCGCCTTCGACGCCGTGTCCAACCCGCCGCTCTCGGCCACGCTCATCGCACTCCTCGTCATCGGCGGCACGGCCGTGTGCGTGGCGCTCGCCACGCATCAGCGCTACGTGGCCGCCCTCGAGGACGAGGCCCGGGCCTTGGCCGCCGAGCGCGACCAGCGCGCCCGCCTCGCCGTCATCGAGGAGCGCGGTCGTATCGCCTCGGAGATGCACGACATCGTCGGCCACTCCCTGTCCGTCATCGCCGTCCTCTCGGAGGCCGCGGCCGCCCAGGCCGCCACGCTCGCCGAGCCGCCCGGGCCCACGCTGGCCCGCGCGATGGACCAGGTCGCGGACACGGCCCGCACCTCGATCGGTGACATCCGCCGGCTCGTGGCCGCGCTGCGCACCGCCCCGGACGGCTCCGGCCCGGGCGGAGACTCGCCGGCGGCCATGGCGCCGCAGCCGGGCGCCGCGGACCTAACCGGCCTGGTCGCGGAGTTCCGCCGGGCCGGCCTGCCCGTCGAGCTCGTCGCGCCGGGCCCGCTGACGCGCGACCCGGGCCTCGGGCTGACCATCTACCGGATCGTCGAGGAGTCCCTCACGAACGCGCTGCGTTACGCCGCCGGGCCCACGCGCGTGGTCGCCGCCATCGGCCGGACGGCCGGGCGGCCCGGCACGTGGGAGGTCACGGTCACGGACGATGGCGGGGCGGCCGATGCCGGTCGACCGGCGGGGCCGGGTGGCCACCTGCGATCCGCGTCCGATGCCGGAACGCCCGATGCCGGGCCCGTCACCCCGGGCGGCGGCCCGGCGGGCGGGGCCGGCGGCGGGCAGGCGGCCGCGTTCGGGGCCGACCGCCATGAGGGCCAGGGCATCATCGGCATGCGGCAGCGCGTGGCCGTGTACGGCGGCACGCTGGAGGCCGGCCCGATGCCCGGGGGCGGCTGGCAGATCCACGCGGTCCTGTACGGCCCGCCCGAGCCGCTCACCGAACCGCTCCCCACCCCCGGCGTGGAGACAAATGGCACTCCCACCCCCGGCGTGGAGACTTTTGGCACTTATCAGGCCCAGAAACAACCATCAGCCTCCACGCCCGGAGGGAAACAACCATCAGCCTCCACGCCCGGAGGGAGACGCGGGGCTGATTGGCTCGGAGCGGGGCGGCGAGGGAAAGGACACTGACCAGTGAGTGACGAGGCTCAGGCCGAGGGGCGGCCGATCTCGGTCCTGATCGCGGACGACCAGGACCTGATTCGCGTCGGCTTCTCGATGCTGTTGACCACGCAGCCGGGCATCGAGGTGGTGGGCGAAGCCGCCGACGGCCGCCGGGCCGTCGAGATGGCCCGGGCGCTGACCCCGGACGTGATCCTCATGGACATCCGCATGCCGGTCATGGACGGGATCGAGGCGACACGCCACATCGTCGAGGACCGGCCCGAGGCGCGCGTGCTCGTGCTGACGACGTTCGACCTGGACGAGTACGCCTTCGCCGCGATCCGGGCCGGGGCTTCGGGCTTCCTGCTCAAGGACGTGAGGCCGGACGAGTTGGCCCGGGCGATCCGGGCCGTGGCCGCCGGGGACGCCGTCGTCTCGCCCCGGATCACGCGCCGCATGTTGGAGATCGCGGCCCCGCTGCTGGGGGCCGGCGCGCCCGGCGACGCCGCGAGCGCGGCGGCCGGTTCGGCATCGGCCACGGGGAACGTGCGCGGCGCGGTGGGCCGGGACCGCGCCCAGGAGATCCGGGAGGCGTTGACGCCGCGCGAGCTCGACGTGTTCGACGCGCTGACCGAGGGGCTTTCGAACGCCGAGATCGCCGAGAGGCTGGTCCTCTCGGAGGCGACGGTCAAGTCCTATATGACGAGCGTGTTGACGAAGCTCGGCCTGCGCGACCGCGTCCAGGCGGTGGTCCTGGCCTACGAAACCGGCTACGTGAACCCAACCCGACCGAGGTCCTGAACCGCACCACCGAGCTCAACCCAGGTTCTGAACCAGCAACGAAGGGACCGCCCAGTGCGCGTGCCCGGGCTTAGCCCGGGTGATCGCGCGGCGCGCCGCGCCGCCCGTGCGGCGGAGCCGGTGCGAAGGCACCGGGTCGCCGAAGAAGGCACGGCCAGAAGGCTCAGTGTTTGAAGTAGTTCGGGGCCTCGCGGACCATTTGGATGTCGTGGGGGTGTGATTCGCGCAGGCCGGCGGGCGTGATGCGGACGAACCGGCCGCGTTCCTGCAGCTGGGGCACCGTGCGGGCGCCCTCGTAGAACATCGACTGGTGGAGGCCACCGACGAGCTGGTGGACGACGGCGGCCAGCAGCCCGCGGTAGGGCACCTGGCCCTCGATGCCCTCGGGGATGAGGTCGTCGTCGGAGGCGACGTCCGCCTGGTAGTAGCGGTCCTTGGAGTAGGACTTGCCGCCGCGCGCGGCCATGGCGCCGAGCGACCCCATGCCGCGGTAGCGCTTGTATTGCTTGCCGTTGACGAAGACGAGTTCGCCCGGGGATTCCTCACAACCGGCCAGGAGTGAGCCGAGCATGACGGAGTCCGCGCCGGCCACGAGGGCCTTGGCGATGTCGCCGGAGTATTGCAGGCCGCCGTCGCCGATCACGGGGACGCCGGCGGGCTTGCAGGCGAGGGCGGCCTGGTAGATGGCCGTGACCTGCGGGACGCCGATGCCGGCGATGATGCGGGTGGTGCAGATGGAGCCGGGGCCGACCCCGACCTTGACGGCGTCAACGCCGGCGTCGACGAGGGCCTGCGCGCCCTCGCGCGTGGCGACGTTGCCGGCGATGATGTCGACGCCCTTGGTGCGGGGGTCGGCCTTGAGCTTTTGGATGACCTCGAGCATGGCGGCCGTGTGGCCGTGGGCGGTGTCGACGACGAGGACGTCGACGCCGGCCTCGATCAGGGCCCAGGCGCGGTTCAGGGCGTCGCCGAAGAAGCCCATGGCGGCGCCGACGCGGAGCCGGCCCTCGGCGTCCTTCGTGGCGAGCGGGTACTGCTCGGTCTTGACGAAGTCCTTGACCGTGATGAGGCCCTGGAGGTGGTTCGTGGCGTCGACGATCGGCAGTTTCTCGACGCGGTGGTGGGCCAGCAGCCGGCGGGCCTCCTCGCGCGCCACGCCGACGGGCGCGGTGATGAGCGGCATCGGGGTCATGGCGCTGCGGACCGTGCGCGTGGGGTATTCCTCGCGCGGCACGAACCGGAGGTCGCGGTTCGTGATGATGCCGAGCAGCACGCCGTCGGGGTCGATGACGGGCAGGCCGGAGACGCGGTAGCGGCCGCAGAGGTCGTCGAGCTCTTGGAGGGTTTGGTCGGGGCCGACGGTCACCGGGTCGGAGACCATGCCGGATTCGGAGCGTTTGACGGTGTCGACCTGGGCGGCCTGGTCCTCGATCGAGAGGTTGCGGTGGATGATCCCGATGCCGCCCTGGCGGGCCATGGCGATGGCCATGCGGGATTCCGTGACCGTGTCCATGGCGGCGGACAGCAGCGGGATTTGGAGTTCGATGTTGCGCGACAGCCTGGTGGCCGTCGTGACCTCGGACGGGATGACGTCGCTGGCGGCGGGCAGCAACAGGACGTCGTCGAAGGTCAGGCCCACGAATCCGAACGGGTCGTGGGCCTGGGCGACGGGCTGGGACAGGACTGGCGAATTCTGGGGTTGCTCCACGTCGTGAATTGTAAGCGACTTTCGGCTCGGCCGGGACCCCGCTGGTCCCGGCCCGGAGCGGTCGGCGTCGGGTAAGTCCGATGCCGGCCGCCTGCCGGGCCAGCCGGGTTTGGGAGCGGCGGCGGGCCGGCCGGACCGGTCAGAACCAGCGCGGCAGCTCGGGCAGCGCGCCGACCCCGCCCGTGGCGAGGCGGCGCGCGCCGCGGCCGGCCAGCCAGCGCACGATGTCGGCCCTCGTCCCCGAGACCACGGGGCCGCCGCGGCCCACGATGACGGTGTCGGAATCCGGGGCGGCGCCGACCCCGGCCGGGCCGTCCTGGAGGCGGAGTGTCACGTCCGGCGTCTCGCCGCGCCGCTCCCACGAGCCGAGCACGTCGCGGCCGATGCCGGCCAGCACGTCGGGCGGGAAGTCCCGGTAGGAGCCGGCCGGGGAGAGGTCGACGGCGTGGCACCAGACCTCCTTGGCGCGCATCCACGGGGTTTCCCGTGCTTCGATGTCGCGGCCCTGGAACGTCTGGACGTGGTGGCCCCACTGTTCGGTCGTGAGGTCGCGCCATTCGACGTTCAGGTGGATCCACGAGTGGTCGATCAGGTGCCTGAGGGCCCG
>JAISIU010000335.1 GCA_031261885.1 Bifidobacteriaceae bacterium | reverse complement strand
GCCATGTGGTTCTTGAAATTGTGCGACCGGAACCCGGCGCCGCCCGCGCCCATGCCCATGCCGCCCATGCCCATGCCGCCCATCATCATGCCGCCGGAGGCGGTGCCGCTCGTCGCGGCCGTGCTGGACGCGGAGCCGCTGCGGCCGGAGGCGACGGTGAGGCCGCCGGCCACGCCGACGGCGCCGAGGCCCACGGCCCCGCTGCCCGCGATGCGGCCCAAGCCCATGAGCGAGGTGGAACCCGTGACGGAGCCGTCGGCCACGAGACCGGCGCCCGCCGACGGCGGCGTGTAACCGGCGCTACCACTGCCGCTGGCGCTTGAATCGCCGCCGATTCCGGCCAGGCTCGTGCCGGCCCCGGACATGCCGCTGCCCGTACCGCCGCTGGTGGCGGACGGGTCGGCCGGTTTGGGATCCGCGCCGGGTAGCGCGTTGCCGTCGGTGTTCGTGGGAGCGCCCGGGTTGATGCCGGTGCTGGCGTTCGGGTCGATGCCCGCGGTCGACGCGTCCGTGGCCGTGGGTGTGGCGTTCGACGCCTGGTCCGAGGTGTCGTCGTTCGAGGAGTTCGGGTCCGTCGACGCGGTGGCCGTTCCGTCCTCGCCGCCGGTCGTCGTGTTGCCGGGAGTGACCTGCGGGGTGGCGGTGCTGCCGGTACCGGAGTCGATCCCGGTCCCGCTGGCCGTGTTGGCCGACGAACCGCTCAGCGCCGGAACGGCCTGGGCGGCGTTGCTGAGGTCTTCGGAGATCGAGGTCGTCTGCTGGCTGATCGCCTGCTGCATGGAGCTGAGGTAGTTCGTGGCGTTCTTCGCGTAGTCGCCGCTGGAGTCGTTCTGGGCGAGCTCGACCGCGTCGTTGTAGCCCGCGGTGGCCCAGCTCTCGCCCGCGGATCCGGCGCCCGCGAAGGCCGTGATGGCCTGGCTCAGGTCCTGGCCGACGTTGAGGCATTTCTGGCTGCCGTCGCTGATCTGGTCCTCGAGGGCGCTGACCGCGTAGCCCTCCCACCCGTCATCGGGCTCCTCGACGGACTTGAGGACGTCCACGAGCTCGTTCAGCGCGTTCTGAAGCTTGGTCGCCTCGGAGTTCAGCTGGTTCATGTTCGTTTCGGACAGGGCGTTGGACGCGATGCTCAGGGCGTTGACGTGGGCGGCATCGGTTGTGCTTGACATATGTGTCTGCTCCTTTGGAGGCCCGGTCAGAGCGAGCTTTGTTGCGTGGTGGCGGCGGTCTTGGCGGCGTCGTCGGCGTTGTCGAAGATGCCGGCCATCGTCTTGATGCGGGAGATGACCTCGTTGACATAGCTGATGATGCCGTTGAGGTCCGTGGAAACGCCGTTCCAGATGCTCAGCCCCGTGGAGCGGAAGTCGGAAAGGTAATCCACCTGGGAGCCCTCGCCGTCGCTGATCGCGTCGTAGTTCGTGCTGAGCAGCAGGTTCTGGAGGGTCTGGGAGCCGGTGCTCAGGTAGTTGGAGAGGTCGTCGACGGCCTGCTGAAGCTTGGAGATCCGTGACCGTGCTTGGTCCTGGGAGAGGGAGATCGTGCTGGACGCCATTGGGGGCGGCCCTTCCTTCGGGGCGAGTGGGTTTCACACGCAGGGTAATACGGGGCGGGCCAAACGTACAGGGGCGGCCCTGATCAGGTCCGGGCCGTCTCACCTGGGTGTGTCCCGCCGGGGGACTTGGTCCCCTGCGAAAACTGTTGTGGGGCGGGACCGCTGTCGAGCGGTCCCGCCCCCGGGTGGGCCACGATGGGGGTCGTGGCCCGATTGGCTCTGGACTGCCTGGTCACAGCCCAGCGGGCATGGCGGGCGAACCACAAAAGGCCGACTGGCCCGTCCGCCACACCCACGCCGGTTTGGTTCCTCCGCGACTCACCGGGCGGCTATGCGCTGCCGGTGGCGCCGGAAGGTCCCGTCCGACGAGGCTCTTCCCCCCGTAGGAGTCAGGAGAAGAGCTTCGCGGCGCCTGAATCGGTCGAGGTGTAGTTCGAGGAGATCTCCTCGGTGGTCGTGGCGACGTTGTTGAGGATGCCGTTGATCCGCTGGAGCGAAGTGTTCCACTTGGCCTGCGCGATCTTGTAGGCGTCCTGAGCATCGCCCTGCCAGGCGCTCTCGAGCTTCTTGACCTGGGAATCCAGATCGTTGAGGATCTGGTTCAGGTCGCCGCTCCGGGAGCGGAGGGTTTCGGCCAGCTGCGTCACCTGACCCGGCTGAATTGACATTGACTGCATTGTTGTTCACTCCTGTTGAAAGCTTGTTGGGTGGTTGGCGCCACCGGGGGCGCCGGGACGAGATGCGGCAGTTCAGCCGGCGAGGCCCTGCATGATCTTGTTGGCGGAGGCGGTCGCGTTCTGCTCCTGCGCTTCCTGCTTCTGCTCGGTCGTCCGGAGGTTCTGCTCAAGCGTGACCAGGACGTTGTTGATCTTCTTGGTCTCGTCGTTCCAGGCGTTCATCATCTGGGTGTAGGCGGCGGCCGCGCCACCCGACCAGTACCCGGACAGCTGATCGATCTCGCCACGGATCTGGCTCATCTTCGCGTCGATCTTCTGCTTCGCGTCGGAAACAGCGGTCTGACCGGCCTTCAGCGCACCTTCCTGTGCGGCAATCGTCGTTGCCATGGTCAACTCCAATACTTCGTTTGGCGCCCGCGGGGGGCGAGGTTTTGTGTCGGGACGTCCCATGCGGGCGCACAGGACCATCGCCGGTTCGATCCGGACCCACATCGTCGTAATGGCCGCGCGACGAACCAACGTCGTGTTCCACACGCTACACCAGCGGTTTGGGCTTCCCCCGCGTGGTGGCGAAACATTCGGGTTAACCCTAAGACCTTTCACAGCCTGTCCTTATTCGGGTCACATCCGTTACGCTGTCCGGCCGCCGGAATGCACGATGCCGGAGCTTATGACCTGCTCAAACGTGGACAAGGCGGTCGCTTCCGGTGGGTGGGAACGCCCACCTTGGGGGATTCGGCCCACCGGGGCGGGTGCCGGGCCGTGAAGTATGCTCTTGAAGGAACTTCGCACCCTCGCCTCAAGGAACCCCCAAATGGCTCAAGCCAACAATGCCCCGGGTGACACCCTCGTCCGTGTCACCGTGACGGCGGGCGAGCGGCGCCTCGACATCGGTGTCCCACTCGGAACGCCGGTCGTTGAGCTGCTGCCCAGCTTCGCCCGCTACCTCGGCCGCCTCGACGCCCAGACGGTGCACGGCGGCTACCAACTGCTCAGGGCCGACGGTTCCGCGTTGGACCCGTCCATGACGTTCGCGGCCCAGGACGTCGAGCACGGCGAGGTGCTGACGTTGACCGCCGGCGTGGACCAGCCGCAGCCCAAGGTGTACGACGACCTGGTCGAGGCCGTCGGC
>JAISIU010000241.1 GCA_031261885.1 Bifidobacteriaceae bacterium | reverse complement strand
GTAGTGAGTGCACTATTTTTTGTGCACTCACTACACAAAAAATACGCCATCGCGCTAGAATCACGACCATGGATGAAGCACTGCGCCGTCCCATCGCTGACACCCTGCTCGCCCAGCGGTCCGCCAAGGTCCTGATCCTCGAAGGCGCACGCGGCGTCGGCAAGACCACCGCCGTCCGGCAGCAGCTCGTGACCGGCGCCGGCTTCTCCTACGCCACGCTCGCGGACCCGGCCACTCTCTCCCTCGCCGCGGCCGACCCGACCGCCTGGCTCACCACCCAACACCTCCCCATCGTGATCGACGAGGCCCAACTCCTCCCCTCGCTGCCCCTGGCCGTCAAGGAACACGTCGACCAGCTCGGCCGCGGCACAAAAATCGTGCTCACCGGCTCCGCGTCGATCGGCCGCAAGGGCCTCGGCGGCGCCGACCCGCTGACGCGCCGCACGCTGCGCTTCACGATGTGGCCCATCACGGCCCGCGAAAGATCCGGCACCACCTCATCGGTTGTGGACGCCCTGTTCGACGGCGACCCTTCCGCTGCTCGGTTCCGGCCGGCATCGGACGCGGAACTGCTGACGGCGATGCGCACCGGCGGCTTCCCCGACTACGTCTTGGACAACCCGGCCCCCACCGCTTCGGAGATGCGCGCCCACGTCCGCGCGGACGTGACCTCCCTGCTGACCGACACCGTGCTGCCGGACACCGACTACTCCGCGCTCACGGCCCGGACCCTGTTGGCAGCGCTCGCGTGCAACCCGGGCGGCATCTTCAACGCCAGCAAACTGGCCCAGGCCACGGACCTCAACCGGCGCACGGTGGACCGCTACATGGGCATCTTCCAGCGCCTCTTCCTGCTGCACCCGCTGCCCAACCTGGCCAGCCGCCCGGTGGCCCAGAGCCATGCACGCGCCAAGGTCCACCCGGTCGACACGTCGCTCGCGGTGGTCGCGCTCGAGCGGGCAGGCCGCGATGTCCTGGCCGAACGCGAGCTGTTCGGCGCCGTCTTCGAAAGCTACGTGGCCGGCCAGATCCTCGCCGCCGCCCAGTGGGCCGACACCTCCGTGGAGGCCTACTACTGGCGCGAACCGGGCAGCACGCCGCGCGAGGTGGACCTGGTCCTGGTGGACGACATCGGCCGCACCGTCGCCGTCGAAGTCAAGGGCTCGCGCGAGTACAACCGCCGCGAGCTGGCGGGCCTGCTCGCCTTCCGCCAAGCCCACGGTTTCCACCGCGCCTATCTGATCCACCCCGGATCGGAGTGCCAACAGCTTGACCGCGACATCTGGCTGCTGCCGGTGGGCGCGCTCACCGGCCCGTGGCCCAGTGAGCGTTAACCCGACACGATCCGTAATTTTTGTGTAGTGAGTGCACTATTTTTTGTGCACTCACTACACAAAAAATCGCGCAGTCCGGGAGGAACGCGAACGGGACCGACGATGCCGGCACTCACGCCGCCATCGTCGGTCCCCTATCGCTGTGGCACGACCGGGCGGGCCGCCGATGACGGCTCCCGCACCCGGCCAGCGGCCGCACCTAGTCCGCGACGTGCCCGTAACGGTGCTTGGTGATGGACAACGCCTGCTCACGCACGCAACACAGCAGCTCGCGCCGCCCCGAGCCCGTGACCGGGAAGTCCAGCACCGTCAGCTCACCAAGCCGGCCCGCGGCCGCCTCGCGCAAACCCGGTGCCGTGCCGACCACGCGGATGCGGCCGGACACCTCGCCGGAGGCGACGCGCGCGGCGAACACCTCGTCGGGCTCCGAAGACGCCCTGGACACGCGCGGCTCCAGGCCGGCGATCCGGGCGGCGCCGATCACACGGCGCACCTCGTAGTCCTTGGCGTCCGCGCCCGCACGCACCCAATACGTGCCGGCGGGCAGCGGCCGGTAGCGGAAGATGTTCGCCTCGACCTTGAGGTGGTCCGGGTCGTGCTCGACGCCGAACTCGGCGTTCCAGGCGTCGATGTCGCTCTGGCGGGCGGCCTCGAGCCAGGCCTCCGGGTCCGTGACGGGCTCCGCTTCGGTCCACGTGCCGAACTCGGCCACGTAGTTGGGACCGCCGGCCTTGGCGCCCGGGCCCACGGCCGAACCCTTCCAGCCGCCGAAGCTCTGCCGCCTGACGATCGCGCCGGTGATGTGCCGGTTGACGTAGGCGTTGCCGACCTCGACCTTGTCGCACCACTCGTCGATCTCCGCCTGGTCGAGCGAGTGGATGCCGCCCGTCAGGCCGAACGCCGTGGCGTTCTGCAGGTCGATGGCCTCTTCCAGCGTGTCCGCGTGCATGAGGCCGAGCACCGGGCCGAAGCATTCGGTCAGGTGGAACCACGAACCGGGCTCCACGCCGTCCCGGACGCCGGGCGACCACAGGCGGCCCGTCTCGTCGAGCTGCTTGGGCTTGACCAGCCAATGCTCGCCGGGATCCAGCTCGGTGAGGCCGCGCATGAGCTTCTCCCCCGGCGGCTCGATCAGCGGGCCCATGTTCGTGGAGATGTCCGTGCCCCAGCCGACCTTCATGGACTTGACGGCGTCCGTCAGCTGCGCCCGGAAGCGCGGCGAGGAGTAGACGGAGCCGACGAGGATCGCGAGCGAGGCGGCCGAGCACTTCTGCCCGGCGCTCGAGAACGCGGACTTCACGAGGTCGGCGACGGCCAGGTCGATGTCCGCGGACGGCGTCACGATCAGCGCGTTCTTGCCGGACGTCTCGGCGTACAGCTTGAGGTCAGGCCGCCACCCGGCGAACATCGAGGCCGTCTCGATGGAGCCGGTCAGCACGACGGCGTCAACCTTGGGATGCGTCACGAGCCGCTTGCCGAGGTCGCCGCCCTTGACGTGCAGCACCTGCAACGTGTCGAGCGAGACGCCGCACTCCTTGAAGGCCTCGTGGATCGCGGCCACGGCCGTCTCGCCGCAGCGCCTCACAAGCTTGGCCGGCTTGATGATGACGGCGGACCCGGCGGCCAGCGCGGCCATCATGCCGCCCGTGGGGATCGAGACCGGGAAGTTCCACGGCGGGATCACGGCCGTGACCTTGACCGGGTCGAACTTCACGCCGGGCAGGTCCAGCGTCTCCTCGGCGCACTGGGCGTAATAGCGGGCGAAGTCGATGGCCTCGGAGACCTCCGGGTCGGATTCCGCGACGGTCTTGCCGCCCTCATGCGCCATGACGGCCACGAGGTCGCCACGGTGCGCCTTCAGTTTGTCCGCCGCGAGCCGCAGCACGCGGGCCCGCTCCGCGGCGGGCAGCGCACCCCACGCCTTCTGCGCGGCCTCGGCCCGCTCGACGCAGGCGTCGACGTCCGAGACCTTCGTGACGACGGGCCACTGGACCGGGCCCGGGTCCGCGGCCAGGCACGCCAGCGCCCAGTCGCGGTTCACCTGGACGGCCGAGTCGACATCCGGCTCGTTGTAGAAGCCCGTCTCCGGCACCGGCAGCGTGCGGCCGCGCAGCGGGTCGGTGGTCGGCTCGTCGAGGCGGGCGATCGCCTCCAGGAACTTCTGCTGCGGGACGGCCAGCGGGTCCGCCACGTTCGAGAACTGCTGGTAGAGGAAGTTCTGCGGCGCGGCGTTCTCCTCGAGGCGGCGCACCAGGTAGGAGATCGCGACGTCGAAGTTCTCCTTGTGCACCACGGGCGTGTAGAACCGGACGCCACCGGTGGTGTCGCGCACGGCGTCCGCCTGGGCCGGCGCCATGCCCTGCAGCATCTCGAACTCGACGTTGTCGAGCACGCCACGGCCCTTGGCGAGCAGGTAGGCGGTGGCGAGGTGGAACAGGTTGTGCCCGGCCACGCCGACGTGCAGGTTGCCGAGGTGCTCGGGCCGGAGGGTCCAGTCGACCACGCGCAGGTAGTTCGCGTCGACGTCCTCCTTGCACATGTAGATGGCCTGCTGCCAGCCGTGCAACGAGGCCTCGACCTGCTCCATCGACAGGTTGGCGCCCTTGACGAACCTGACCTTGATGGACGCGCCGCCGGCCGCCTTGCGCTTGTCCGCGAACTCGACGAGCCGCTTGATCGCGCCGAGCGCGTCCGGCAGGTAGCACTGGATCACGATGCCGGCCTCCATGTGGAGGTATTCGGGCATCATGAGGGCCTGCTCGAACACGTCCATCGTGAGGTCGAGGTCGTGGTACTCCTCCATGTCCATGTTGATGAACGTGCCGCATTCCTTCGCGGCGTCGAGGAGCGGACGCAGGTGCTCGATGGCGCGGGCCACGGACCCGACGCGGTCCCACGTGATGATCTGCGAGGCCAGCGACGAGATCTTGATCGAGATGTAGTCGACGTCCGGGCGGCGCACCAGTTCGATGGTCCGCTCGACGCGGCGGTTCGCCTCCTCGTCGCCGAGCACGGCCTCGCCGAGCAGGTTCAGGTTCAGGCGGTAGCCGTTGGCCTTGGCGCGCGCGATGTGGTTGGCGAGCGTGGGGTCCGAGGCGTCCACGACGAGGTGGCCCACCATCTGGCGGAGCCGGGCGCGGGCCAGCGGCATCGCGATGTCCGGCGCGAGCGGCGCCAAGCGGCCGCCGACGCCGAGCAGCGTGCGGTCCGAGGCGGCGATGAACTTCGGCACGTTCCCGGAGCGGGCCAGCGCGCGCAGCTCGCGCGCCGCGACCTTGTTGTCCTCGGGGCGCGCGACACGGTCCACGAACGCCATCGTGAAGTCCATCCCCTTGGGGTTCTGGACGAGCTTGGCGAGCAGCTCGGTCGAGGCGCGTTCCTTGGGGCTCACGGCCGCGCTTGGTTCGGCGGCCTCCCAGGTACGGGCTAACTTGATGGCTTCTTCGGCAACGTCAGCCGGGGTCAACGGAGTGCCGGCAGTGGTCCCTGTCATGGCCCTTTTGTATCACCTTTCCAATGAGGGTCGGCACGCGCCTTCCCTTGAGAGTGTCATAATTATTCTATGACGCAACCTTTACATCGTCTCTCGCATCGCATCGGCTCAATCGCGCCATCGGCCACGCTGGCCGTGGACGCGAAGGCCAAGGCTCTGAAGGCCGCGGGACGTCCCGTCATCGGCTTCGGTGCCGGCGAACCGGATTTCGCCACGCCTGACTACATCGTCGATGCCGCGATCGAGGCGGCACATGACCCCAAGATGCACCACTACACGCCCGCCGGCGGCCAGCCCGAGCTCAAGGCCGCGATCTGCGCCAAGACGCTGCGCGACTCGGGATACGAGATCGAACCGAAGAACGTCGTCATCACGAACGGCGGCAAGCAGGCCGTCTTCGAGGCGTTCGCCGCGCTGCTCAACCCGGGCGACGAGGTCCTCGTGCCCACCCCCTACTGGACCACGTACCCGGAGGTCATCCACCTGGCCGGCGGCGAGATGGTCGAGGTCTTCGCCGGCGCGGACCAGGGCTACAAGGTGACCGTCGCACAGCTCGACGCCGCCTGCACGCCCAAGACCCGCGTCCTCCTGTTCGTCTCCCCGTCCAACCCGACGGGCGCCGTCTACACGCCCGAGGAAACGGCCGCCATCGGCCGCTGGGCCTACGAGAAGGGCCTGTGGGTCGTCACGGACGAGATCTACGAACACCTCACCTA
>JAISIU010000207.1 GCA_031261885.1 Bifidobacteriaceae bacterium | reverse complement strand
GCGGCGCGCGACGCCCGGTTCGGCAAGGGCGTCGTGCTCTGAGGCTGCTCGCTTAGGGGAACTTCCCGGCCCGTTTGGTCACCTATCCCGCCCGGATGTGACCAGAAAGAAGGGCCGGGAAGTTTCGTTTTCCTGGGAGAGTGGGCGCCCGATGCCGGCGCTCACCTCGTGCGGGAGCGCTACCTGGTCGGTGTGGTTGAGAAGGTGAGGTTGCCTGGTCGGAAGGCGGGGAGCAGGACTCGCGTACGGAGGACCCGGGTCGACAGGTCCAGAACTTCCTGACGGATGAACGGCATCAGGGTGGCGAGGCCGTCTTGGTTGGCGAACTCGACGATCGCCATCGGAACCAGTGCCGTCGGGTCCGCGCCGGGAACGTCATAGAGCGCCGCGACGGTGATGTCGAGGTCTCCTTGTTTGAGAGTCAGCAGGATTCGGAACCGCAACTGGAAAGAGGCCCGGTCGTTCGGCTGGACGACTTGCAGCTGAAACATTGGGGTGACGGCCACTGTGGGGGCCTCGGCGGACCCAGTGGAATGGTCGGCGAGCTCGGCGGAAAGCCGTAATGTCGCGATGTCGACCAGTTTGGCGTGGGCGGCGATGTCTGCGGCGTCCAGCCGCTTGGGCTCTGTCATCAGCGCACCAGGGTGGCGGGCGCGTTGTCGAACGAGGCCGTGACCAGAGTTGTAGGAATCGGCTCGGGGTTGAGTTCGATGCCGCTCACGATGGCTGACCATGTCGCGTCGGAGTCGACGCAATCGTCGATCACCTCTGTTTTGATCCGGGCCTCGACGGCCAGTGCCCAGCGACGGATCGTGGACAGCGTCGGATTGGCGTCGTAGTGCTCAAGTTGGGCGACGGTTGGTTGCGAGACTCCCATGCGCCGCGCCACCTCGGCTTGCGTGAGTCCGTGCGTGGTTCGGAACGCGATCAGGCTTTGAAGCAGGTGCTCGTGGTCTTCCGCCAGCGCATCGGCGCGCTGTTCGATGCGTTCTTCCGACTCTTCCGTCATAGGTTTTAACTTATAGAAATCTCAGCGCGTGGGCAAGTCCGCGTCCTATCAGCGGCGGGGGGCGTTTCCGATGCCCCAGTTGGTGGGACGTCCCTCGTGATAGAGGCGCTCGGCCTTGAGGATTTCCGCGTCCTGCTCTTCACGGATTCGGTGATGGCTGGCCGAGATGAGGGCTTTCTCATGGGCGTGGAGGCCGATCGCCACAACGCCGAGGTTGGGCGGTTCGCAGTGCAGGAGTCGTACGCACACGTCGTGTCCGCGGCCGTCGTCGCCTGCGGCGGCTGGCTCTACGACTCGGATGTGCTGCCATCGGATTTCGAAGAGCGGTGCCGATGGATGGTCGTTGATGCTCTTGACCTGCTCGATGGGTTTGAGCCGGCCCTGCCTTGCCGTGATGAGCCTGCGCTTGAACTCGCTGCGGGCCGCCGCCTTGAGGTAGGGGTTCCAGGTTCGGCCGGGCAGATCGATTGCGTGCATCAGGGCGTTGGTCGCTGCTTCGATGTGTCGGGAGTCCGTGCAGCCGTACCTGTAGAAGTCGACTGGGACGCCCAGGGAGCAGTTCGATGTCCGGTTGGTGAAGGCCACGCGATGAGCCTAGACCGGGACGGGGACCGAGGGTCGATCCCGAGGTTTGAGCCTTGGATCCGGCGGTTTCGGGGCTCAAACCTCGGGATCGTTCGTTATCCACCCCGTCTCCCGGGTCGGGCGGGGTTTCCGCTAACCTGACCGTGAGCGTCTAGAACCCGAGGGGAGGCCCGTGCACGATGTCGGCCCATCAGTCCGATCAGTGGGTCGCCCTGGGGCCCGTGGCCTCCGCGGAGGAACAAGCCGGGCTCGACGCGTTGAAGAAGCTCATCACGGCGGATCCGGCGGCGCGCGGCTGGTCCAATCCGCAGTTCATCAGCCCGTCGGGCCGGGTCGACGAGGTCGACGCGTTCGTGATCACGCGCGTGGGCGCGTTCGTGATCGAGCTGAAGGGCTGGACCGGGGACATCACCGGGAACCAGAGCGAGTGGGTCGTGACGTCCCAGCGCACGGGCAAGTCCAGGTCCGAGCGGAACCCGTACCTGTTGGCGTCGGAGAAGTCGCGCCGGCTGGCGGGCCTGCTGAAGGACGCGGTCAAGGGCCGTGGGGTGCACGGCCGTGGCGCGGTCCCGTTCATCGGCGCGCTCGTGCTGATGCACGGGAAGGACTCGACGTTCACCCTCGGCGGGGCCGCCGGGCGGGTGCTCTCGTTGCCGCACTTCGGCGTCAAGGGGCTGGAGAAGGCCGCGACCTTTTTCAACACGGCGCCGGACCACCCGGACCGGGCGTTGACGCCGCAGACCATCGCGGCGTTCGCGGCCGTCTTCGGCAAGCTGTTCAGCAAGCCGCCGGTGAAGTACGAGGTCGGGGATTACGACCTGACGGGCGCGGACCGGCTCGGGGACGGCCCGGACTGGGTCGACTACGTGGCCGAGAACCGGGCCATGCCGAGCCTGAAGAAGCGCGTGCGCGTGTTCGACGTGCCGGCCGACGCCTCGCGCGAGGAGCGGGCCCGGCGCGAGGACCAGGCCGGGCGCGAGGTGAAGCTGACGCGCGAGCTGGTGGGCCATCCGGGCATCGAGGCGCCGGAGGACTACAAGCCGAGCGCGCTCGGGCCGGCCCTGATCTTCCCGTACAACGCGGCGGCGGTGCCGCTCGCGGCCTACCTCGACCATGAGAAGGCGGCGCTGACGGTCCGGGATCGGGAGCGGCTGGTTCAGGAGCTGGCGGAGATCCTCGCGTATGCGCATGACCGCCATGTGGCGCACCGGGCGTTGACGGACACGTCGGTGTGGGTGGCGCCGGGCGCGGATGGCGGCCGGCCGCGGTTGACGGTGCGTGATTGGGCGGCGGGCCGGCATGAGTCGGGCGCGGAGCAGTTGACGAGGCTGTCGGCCGGGACCCGGAACGTGCGCGGCGAGGTGGATCAGGCGCAGTGGGTGTATTTGGCGCCGGAGACGATCCGGGCGGGCGGGGACCCGGCGGATTCGCCGGCCGGGCCGCTCGACGTGTACGGGTGGGGCACGCTGGCCTATCTGATCATGACGGGACGGCCGCCGGCGCCTTCGTTGGCGGAGCTGTCCGAGGCGTTCGGCCAGGGGGCCGATCCGTGTTTGGATCCGGCGGCGGCGGAGCCGGGCATCCCGGAGGCGTTGGCGCAGGTGATCCGCGAGGCGACCCGGATGGCGGAGGCGCGGCGGCCGCTCGACCTGCATGAGGTGGCCTCGCGCTGGGAGAAGGCGTCCAAGGATGCGAACCGGCCGGAGGATGGGCCGTCGGAGGAGCCGGCGTCCGCCGTGCCGGCGGTGGGCGCGGTCGCGGTGGACCCGGTCGACGCGACGGCCGGGGACACGCTCGACAACCGTTTCATCGTGAGCGACCGGCGCGGGGCTGGTTCGACGGGCGTGGCGTTGTTGGTGGACGATGCCGGGCCGGGGCCGGGTGCGGAGACTCACGAGGGCGTGGTTCTGAAGGTGGCGCGGGACGAGGCGGCCGGCGGCCGGCTGGCCGAGGAGGCGGCCGTGCTGCGGCGGCTCGACCATCGCCGGATCGTGCGGCTCGTGGCCGGACCGCTGCGGGTGGGGGCCGGGGTGCCGGGTGTGCCGGCGGGCGGCCGGGCGGCGCTTTTGCTGTCCGATGCCGGCGCCCGCACGTGGGCCAGCGAGCTGGGCGAGGCGGGCCGGTTCACGTTGGGACAGCTGGAGACGTTGGGCGGGCAGCTGATCGAGGCGGTGGCCTACCTCGATTCGGTGGGCGTGTTCCACCGCGACATCAAGCCGGCCAATCTCGGCATCGCGCCGGATCCGGGCACGCACCAGCCGTCGCTCGTGCTGTTCGACTTCTCCGCGGCGGCCGCGCCGGCCGAGGACGTGGGCGTGGGGACGGACCGCTACCGCGACCCGTCGTTGGGGGCGCGCGGGCGGTACGACCGGGCGGCGGAGTTGTGGAGCGTGGCGGTCACGCTGTTCGAGGCCGCGACGGGGGATGTGCCGGAGTGGCCGGGTGACACGGCGTTGGAGGGGCCGCCCACCCAGCCGCCGAATGTTCGGCCGGGCATGTTCCCCGAGCCGGTGGCGGGGCGCATGGCGGATTTCTTCATGAGGGCGCTGGCTCCGGCGGTGGCGGAGCGGTTCGACACGGCGGGCGCGATGAGCCGGGCGTGGGGCCGGCTGTTCGGCGAGGTGACGCGCGCGGAGTCGAGCGAGGCGGACGGGGCCGCGCGGGACCGGGCGGCCGCGGCCGCGACGCTCGACACGCCGTTGGCCCGGGCGGGTTTGACGGCCAGGGCCGTTTCGGCGCTGGCCGGGTTGCCGGGCGGTGGTGTGCGGACGGTCGACGACCTGTTGAGCACGAGCGCGGTGCGGATCAATGCGACGAAGGGTCTGGGTGAGGCGGACCGCAAGGAGACGCAGCGCCGGCGCGGCGAGTGGTTGGAGCGGTTCCGGACCAGGGTGCCGGCCCGGGCGGCGCGCCGGGAGGGGCCGGCGTCGGTGGAGACGCTGCTGGAGGGGCTCGTGCCGCGCGGCAAACGCGAGGGGGAGCTGGCCGAGCAAGCCGCGGTCGTGGCTGTGATGTTCCACGTGCCGGGCACGAGGGAGCAGCCGAGCCCGCCGGCGGGCGGCGTGTGGCCCACGTTGCGCGAGGTGGTGGCCGCGACGGGTCTGAGCCGGGCCGTGGTCGAGCGGTGCGTCGGGGCCGCGCGGGCCCGGTGGGCGGCGGCCCGGCCGGACAGCGGGCTGCGCACGGTGGCGCGCGAGCTGGAGGACATGCTCGGCGGTGGCGAGCACGTCGCGACGCTGCGGGAGGCGGCGGACACGCTGCTACTGCGGCACGGTTCGCTGGCCGGCAGCAAGCCGGCGCGGCGGGCGTTGGCCGCGGGCCTGGTGCGGGCCGTGCTGATGGCCGGGCTCAGCGAGGATTTGGCGTGCGATGACCCCGGCGCGTTGGCGGGCACGTCGGCGCTGAAGCCGGGGGCGGGCG
>JAISIU010000144.1 GCA_031261885.1 Bifidobacteriaceae bacterium | reverse complement strand
GTGCTTGGGCATGGCGAAGACCGCGATGGGAATCGCCATCAGCGCGGTCAGCACCGCCAAGTAGCGGCGAATGGGGCCACCCCGCATGTCCAGCCTTTCTTCGGACCGTCTGCCAAACGTATCCGGAACTGCGGCCACCGGTTTCGGGATCCCCCAGATGACCCTTGCCCGAGAGGGCGCTCGGGCGACAACGGGTCAGTCCCAAAATCCACGGCAACGTTTTGCTGCTCGCTTAAACAGGGTACCTCACTCCCGCGCAGGTCAAAGAGTGTTTCTACGCATGTCTGGCGACCTTCGTGACCGCAGCTGAGTCTTCACGACTTTAAGCCCGCCACTGGCGACACCGCGAAATGAGGCCGTGGCCTCATGTTTCGCGACTGGACCGCCGGCGGAAAACTGAAGTCGGCCAAACAACGGACCGAATTCGCCGAATTCGCGACACGCCGGAGAGCAATCCGGAACGGATTCCGGCCACGCCATCGGCGAAACCAAACGGCGCCAACGCCGGCTCCGAGCTGAACGACGCCGCCTCGACGGCCCGCACGAGAAGCGTCAGGTCACGGGCCGCCCCGGCCTCCAGCCCAACGCCCACCCGGGCCTCGAACTCGGCCGGCGTCTCCGTGGGCGGAGCCCCGAGTCCGGCGTCGACGGCCGTGTCCGCCACCTCGGCCCAGGCGGCCCGCAGCGCGGGCAACGCCGGACCGCGCGCCATCGCCCGCCGTCGGCGACGACGCCGGCCGCGCCGCAGCAGGCCCGGCAGCGCCAACAACAACACGACCACGAGCCCGCCCAGGGCCCACGGCCACCAGTCCGGCAGCCCCCAGACCACGCCGACCGTCACACCGGCCCCCGGCGACGGCCCCTTCGACACGTCGGCGCCCCGCGTCACGAGCCCCGCGCCCGAGACCGTACCGCTCGGCGACGGGCTGACCGGCCCCGACGCCGAAGCGGACGGCGACGGCGCGACCGTGACGGTCGGCGTCACGGTGACGGTCTGAACGGGCGCCGGGGACGCGGCATCGTCCTTGTATTCCGGCGAGGCGCCCACCGTCGGCTCGAAACCGAGCCAACCGAGCCCCGCGATGTACAGCTCCGGCCACGAGTGCAGCTGTGCCGAGGTCAGCGTGTACTGGGTCGAACCGTCCGCCTGCGGCACGCCGGCCACGTTCGGCAGGTAGCCGATCGCGACGCGCGCCGGGATGCCGATCGACCGGGCCATGACGACCATCGCGGTCGCGAAATGGATGCAGTAGCCGACCTTCTCCTGGAGGAACCGGGCCACGATCGCCATCGAATCGCCGTCGTAGCCCTCCTGGGACGGCGCCGTCGTCGAATAGGTGAAGGCCCCGGAGTGGAAGTAGGCCTCCAGCGCGTGGGCCTTCAGCAGCGGCGTCGAGTAGTTCACCGTGACGCCGAGCGCGGTCTTGTAGATGCTGGCGGGCATGTCCTTCGGCAGCGCCAAGTCCGCCTTGGCCGAGCCCGGCCACTGGGCCTTCGGCAGGTCGCCGCTAAAGCCCCCCATCTCGTAGCTGCCGGCCGGGTGGTCCCCGTCGGAAGCCCCCGCGACCTGGTAGCTGTAGGAGTCGTCGGTGTCGGCGCCACCGGAATCCGCCTCGTCGTCGCTGGCCGTCGGGAGGCCGCCGCCGTTCACCGTGACCGAGTAGCCGTCCTCGCCCGCACCGGCCGTGCCCGTGTACTGGGTGTCGGGCCCGCCGTACTGGTGGGCCGAGTCGAAACCGTCGCCGTCCGAACCGTACTCGATCGACGGGCGGTCCTGGACCCACAGCGTGTATTTGCCGTCGCCGGAGTCGTAGTCGTAGCCGCCGATGCCGGACGCGGTCAGGTCGTAGCCCGTCACGTGGTAGCTCTGGCCCGCCACCTCGGCGCCGCCGGCGGGCGCGATCGAGCCGTCGCCCTGTTGGACGCTCCACTGGCCGCCGATGCCGTCGATCTCCTTGGTCGGGTACGGCACGGGCAGCCACGGCGACGTCATGTCGAGGATCTTGATCCCGTAGGTGGTGGTCGGCAGCTCGATCGTGCGGTTGGGGTCCGTCAGCACGTCCGGCACGTCGGCGTTGTTGTCGACGGCGACGGTGCCGGACTGGGCCGTCTCGCCGTTCGAGGCGCGGTGCCGCCACGTGTCGCCCGAATAGTCCTCCAGCGAGGTGACACGCAGGTAGGGGGCGTTCTTCACGCCCTTCGGCACCGTCACGCGGACCGCGTCCCTCGTGGTGCGCTTCGCCAGATCCTGGCCGAGGTCGATGAGCGGGGAACTGCCGTCGCCGAACGCGATCGTGGCCGGCAGCTGGTCCACGAGCGGCGGCTGGCTGAACAGCCTGAACGACGGCGTGGGCGACCACACGACGAGCGCCACCACCGCGACGGCGGCCGCGACCCGGGCCAGCGCGGCCCACGGCGCGCCACGGCCCACGCGCCCCCGCCACGGGCCCGGCCGGCCCGACCCGGCCCACAGCACGAGCAGGTAGGCCGCCGCCGCGGCCCCCACCAGCCATGGCGTGAGCCCCGCCGGCGTGAAGAACGCCGGCACGAGCAGCGCGCCCGCGCCGATCACCGCGGACAGCGCCGGCAGCCGCAACGCGACCGCGACGAGGTCCAGCAGCCAGCCGGCCAGGCAGGCCGCCAACGTCAACACGAGCAGCAGGCCGGGACCGACCCGGACGGGCGCGGAGGACTGTTCGAGCGTCCGGAACGTCGCGGTCAGCAGGTCCGTCAGGTGCGAGACGACGCCGGGCGTCGGCAGGAAATAGGCGAAGGCCCGGTCCTGGGCGAAACAGCCCGTCACGAGGCAGACCGTGAGGACCGGACCGGCCATCGCGCCGATCCAGTCCGCCACGCCGACGAACCGGAGCAGGCCGAGCGCGACGATCATTCCGGCGCCGGGCCACACGCACCACGGCCACCAGGTCGCGTCGCGGAACAGCCCGGACAGGTTCATGGTCAGGGCGCACAGGAAGACCGCGAGCGCGGCCGTGGTCGCGAGCTGCCGCCAGCGGAAACGCCAATCGACGGGCAGTGCCACGGCGTCGGCCACGGGCCGGCGCTCGGCCGTCCGCCGGGCGTCCCAGCCCCTCCGGTCTCCCAGCTCCCCCGGGTCCGCGCCACGCCGCCGGCTCATGCCGCCACCGCCTCGGGCCGGACCTGGGACCCCTCCCGGCCGGGCGCCTCGCGGACCACGCTCCACCCCGGAAGGTTCGCCTCGGCATCGGCGGCCTGCCCCACGAGGTGGGCGACGGCCGGGTCCGCGGCCCGGCGCAGGCCGGCCGCGACACCGGCCCGGGCCTCCGTGACCCGGGCCAGCACGAGGAAGACGGGTTTGGGTGTGGCGGCCCGGCGCAACGGTTCCAGCGCGGCGGCCCAGCCCGGGGCCTCGGCGGTCGTGACGACGGCCCGCGCGAACGCCTCCAGCAAGGGTTCGGTGCCGTCGGACGGTTCGAAGACGGCCCGGTCGAGGCCCGGGCCCGTGCCGACCAGGTGGACGCGGTGCCCGCGCCTGAGCAGCGCGACCCCGAGTGAGGCCGCGAGCGCGAGCCCGTCCTCAAGGGGCCCGACCGGGTCCGACCGGCCCGCGGACCCGCGCCACGTGCCGCCCGGCAGCACGGTGTCGGCCACGAGCCAGACGTCGGAGGTGCCGCGCGGCGCGTCGCCCCGGACCATGAGCCGGCGGCGGCGCAGGGAGGCGCGCCAGTGCACCAGGCGGCGCGCGTCGCCCGGTTGGTAGGGCCGGACGCTGGCCGGGTCGGGGACGCGCTCAGCGGTCAGGCGGCCGGACTGCGGTCCGTCGTCCTCGCTGGTCAGCCGCGGCAGCGCGACGGGCCGGAGGGCGGGGGCGACGGCCACATCGGTGGCGCCCGCGGCGACGTGGCGGACGCGGGCCAGGCGGAACGGATCCCAGTGGCACACCTGGGCGGGGCCGAGCCGGTACGAGCCGCGCCGGGTCAGCGTGATGCGATAGGTGGCGCCGGCCGCGCCGGGGCTGGCCGCGACCGGGCCGAGCGGCGTGCGGTCCGTCACCTGGTCGCCGCGCCGCAGGGGGCGGGCCCCGAGCGGCACGAGGGCGATCGTCATGGTCTGGCCCGCGTGGACGAGGCGGCTTGGCACCTGGCGGGCCAACGGCGGGCGGCGGCGCTCGGGCAGGAGCGTCACGAGGGAACAGATCGGCGCGCACGTCAGCAGCGCGCCGACGAGCAGGGCGTCGCCGCGCGAGAAGCGCCACGCGACGCCAAGCAGCACGAGCCCGCACGCGAGCAGCACCCAGCCGCGGACCGTGAGCGCGAAACGGCGGCGCGCCGCCGGGCGCCCCACGCGGCCCTTCCGCACGGCCCTCAGCGTCCCCGGACCGAGCGGCGGGTGGCCGGAGCGGCCGGCCCGGCGGACCCGGTTCCCTCGCTGGGCGGGGCGGTCCGGCCCGGTTGCAGCACGGGGACCGGGACGCGGTGCACGATGCCGCGCACCACCTCCTCGAGGTGGGTCGCCACGTCCTGGCCGCGCGCGGCCGTCGCGGGCAGCAGGCGGTGCGACAGGACGGGCGCGGCCAGCCGGTCGATGTCGTCCGGCAGCACGTAGCCGCGGCCGTGCGTGGCCGCGAACGCCTTCGCGACGGCCACGAGCTGGACGGCCGCGCGCGGCGAGGCGCCGAGCCGCAGCGCCGGGTCGGTACGTGTGCCGCGCACGATGGCGACCGCGTAGTCCGTGATGGCGTCCGCCACGTAGACCTGGCGGCAGCGGTCGACCACCTCTCGGATCAGCTCGAGCGAGGCGATCGGCGCGAGCTGGTCGATCGGTTCCCGCGTCCCGCGGGCGCGCACGATCTGGGCCTCGTCGGCCGCGCTCGGGTAGCCCATCTGGAGGCGGGCCATGAAGCGGTCGCGCTGCGCCTCGAGCAGGCCGAACGTGCCGTCCATGTCGATCGGGTTCTGCGTGGCCACCACGAAGAACGGGTCCGGCAGCTGATGCGACTGGGCGTCGACCGTGACCTGGCCCTCCTCCATGCACTCGAGCAGCGCCGACTGGGTTTTGGGGCTGGCGCGGTTGATCTCGTCGCCGATCACGATGTTCGCGAACACCGGGCCGGGCTCGAACTCGAAGACCCGCGTCTGGGAGTTGTAGACCGACGCGCCCGTGATGTCGCTGGGCAGCAGGTCCGGCGTGAACTGGATGCGGTTGACCGAGGCCTGGATCGAGGCGGCCATCGCGCGCGCCAGCATGGTCTTGCCGACGCCGGGCACGTCCTCGATCAGGAGGTGGCCGCCGGCCAGCATGACGGCGACCGCGAGGCCGACGGCCTCGTGTTTGCCCTGGATGACGCGCTCGATGTTGGCCGTGAGCGCGGCCGCGACCTGTTCGATCTGCCGCCAGACCTGGCCCGGGGCCGGGGGCGCGTCCGGGACCGGCGGGGCGGGCGTGGCGGGGTCGGTTTCACCCGGGCGCGGCGGGCTCGTGGTCATGGCGGGTTGCCTCCAAAACGGTTGGGCGCGCCGCCGCCGGCCGGCGGTGGCGCGATGCCTCAATAATCGCACGCCGCCCGGGGCACACCCTCCGAAACGGCCCGCGCGGGCGCGGATCGGCACGGAACCGCCCAGAAACCTTCACCGACGGGCCGCGCGGCGCGCCCCCGCTCAGTTCCGGGCCGTTCAGGTCCGGGCCGTCATGGCCCGGAGGTCGGCGGGCGTCAGGCCCGCGAGCGTGTCCCGCAGCGTCAGCCCCGGCGCTTCCTCCAGCGGCGCCGTGAACGGCACGCCGAGCACGGCCATGCCGGCGGCCAGCGCGGCCGCCACCCCGATCGTCGAGTCCTCGAGGATCAGGCAGTGCCGGGCCGCCTCGCCGAGCCGCCGCTGGGCCGTCAGGTAACACTCCGGGT
>JAISIU010000162.1 GCA_031261885.1 Bifidobacteriaceae bacterium | reverse complement strand
GTTTTCGCTACTTGACCAGCGTACATCTCCCGGGTGTGGGGAGTTTTCCTTGGGCCGGCCGCCACGGGGGCCGCCGATGCCGGAACGGGCCCGACGGTCGGGCCGCCGCCTTGGCGGTTACACCAGTGGCGCGGTGCCCCACACGGGGGCGCTGTGGCTGAACTGGACGGGCGCGGGCAGCGATGAGGTGGCCCGGGGGCTGGGGACGGTGACGAGCAGCAGGACGCCGACGACCACGGCGGCCACGGCCACGACTGCGAGGATCAATGCCGTGACGAGCGTGCGTTTGGAAACCTTTGGCGTGAGCGCATCGGCCGCGTTGGCCGAACCGATCGTGGCGGCCGAACCGGCTGGCCCGGTGATGGTCGGCATGACCGCCAGGTGGTCCGGGCGGCCCATGCCGAGCGGGATCACGGGCGCGGCGCCCACCGCGGGCCCGAGCGGCGCGACGGCCGCGGGCAGTGGTGAGCGCAGTGGCGGCACGGCCGGTGGTTCCGGCACGGGCGCGCCGAGCGTCGGGTCCGCAGCAGCCGACGCGACCGGCACGGTGGGCGCGGCGGCGAGGCCGGAAATGATCATGGACGGTTTGGCGTCCGCCGGTGCTTGGGCGGGCACGGCCTGCCAGCGCGGGTGCGCCACGGGCCCGCTCGGGCGGGCCTCCGGTGTGGTTGCGGGCGCTGGCACGGCGGTTTCAGGTGTGTGGGCGGCCTTGGCCGGAGCCTCGACCGCGACCGGAGCCTCGGGCGCCGTTTCCGGTGGCGCCACGGGCGCAGGTTTGGCGGCCGCCTTGGGCTCGGTTCCGGGCGCCGGGTTGGGCCGCGGCGCCGGTTCCGTCCCCAGCCCCCGGGCCACCTCATCGCGGCCCGCGCCCGTCCAGTTCAGCCACAGCGCCCCCGTGTGGGGCACCCCACCACTGGTGTAACCGCCAAGGCGGCAGCCCGAACGTCGGGCCCGTTCCGGCATCGGCGGCCCCCCGTGGCGGCCGGCCCAAGGAAAACTCCCCACACCCGGGAGATGTACGCTGGTCAAGTAGCGAAAACCCCACACCCGGCACGCGGCTCACGCCTCCGACACCGTTGTCAACCGGGACCGCTGGTTTACGTCACACGACACCTCTATCCCCAACCTCCTCAGGAGTTCCCCCTTATGAACCATCATCCCCGGCGTTTCCGCGCCGCCGTCATAGCCGGCCTCACGGTCCTCGGCACACTGGCGGGCACCGCCCCGGCCCTGGCCGCCCCGGCCCACACCACACCCGCTCGCACCAGCCGCTCATGGAGCGTCACCACGGGCGACACCGGCGAATTCGGCATCGCCCTGCTCGAATCCGTCATCAACCCCTCACTGACCCCAAGCGGCGTCAACCCGGCCCACTGCACACCCAGCGCCGCCCACCCCGATCCCGTCGTGCTGATCCACGGCACATGGGAGAACGCCTACGACAACTGGGCCATGCTCGGCCCGAACCTGGTCCGGCAGGGCTACTGCGTCTACGCACCCAACTACGGCAACAGCACGGGCATCACCTGGCTGAACGGCACCGGCGACCTCATCACATCCGCGAACCAAATCGCCGCCTACATTCGCGACACCGTGGTACCGGCCACCGGCACCACGAAGGTCGACCTCGTCGGCCACTCCCAGGGCGGCTCGCAAGCCCGCTACGTGGCCGACATCCTGGCCCCGCAATACGGGTTCACCGTGGGACGAGTGGTCGGAATCACGCCATCCAACCACGCGACAACGTTCTCCAACCTGGTGAACATCGTCGCCGCGATGGGCCTGACGAACTTCGCGGTCTCGATCATCACACTGCTCCGGCAGGACGGCTTCCTCGAACAAATGGAACCTGACGCGCAGTTCTACCAAGACCTCAACGGATCCGACGAAACCGTCCCCGGGATCGCCTACACGGTGATCGCCACGACGACCGATGAGCTGGTCACGCCCTACACGCAGGCCTTCCTGACGGCCGGCCAGGGCGCGACCGTCAACAACGTCACGCTGCAGCAGGTTTGCCCGTGGGACCTGACCGAACACATCACGGCCGATTACGACAAGAACGTCGTCCAACTCGTGCTGAACGCGCTCGACCCGGCGAACACGAAGCCGGTCACGTGCAGCACCTACCTGATCCCACTCCACTGAAATCCGCCCAAAGGGCCGGGAACTATTCCGGGCCCCCGGACGTCTAACTAAGTGAACTGCCCGGGAGAGCAGGGGCCGTATTGGGGCGATCGGCCAATGGTCTCCCGGGCATCTTCATGCCTGGGGGGCGGTGACGTGTGGGTGGGTGACGAGGGTGTCCGATGGCGGGGCGTCCGGGGAGCGGGGAATCCTTGGGATGGTTTTTGTTTCGTGGGGCTCGCCGGCTGCGCCGGCGTCGCGGGGTGACGAGGGTGTCCGATGGCGGGTCGTCCAGGGAGCAGGGAATCTTGGGGATGGTTTCTGTTTACCTGGTCTCGCCGGCTTTGCCGGCGTGCGGGTGACGGGAGCCGTCGCAGCTCCACCGGAGCTGCTCCTCCCGATTCCCGGCCTTGCTTCCTCGGTCGCAAAATGGGGAGGCCCGTTGGGCCTCCCCATTTTGCGAGCGGGTGACGGGAATCGAACCCGCCTTGTCAGCTTGGGAAGCTGATGTTCTACCAATGAACTACACCCGCGCGGCATGGCACCACGGCCAGCGCACAGAGATGAGCTTAGC
>JAISIU010000063.1 GCA_031261885.1 Bifidobacteriaceae bacterium | reverse complement strand
GCGGCGGTGTGAGTGGCAGGTGCGGTCATGTCCGGTCCTCCGGTCGGTTAGGTGGGCTGGGCCCCAACGTACGCGCGCGGAGCGCTCCGTCTCAAACGCGTCCGATGCCGGCCCTTCCGATCGGCGGGGACGTGCCCGATGCCGTTCCCTTCCTTGGGGGTGGCGCCTCACCGGTGGGGGAGGGGCCGGCCCTGGATGCGGGCGGCCGCGGCGCGCGCGGCCAGCGACGCGGCCGCCGCCGGCGCGAGGCCGAGGCCGATGCCGTGGAGCAGGCCCGCGCTCATCGTGTCGCCCGCGCCGTTCGTCGAGACGATCCTGTCCAGTGGGGCGGCCGGGACCGCGAGCCGGGCGTCGGCCCAGGCCGGGGCCAGGTGCCGGAGCGGACCGCCGGCGCGGGCCAGCCGCTCGGCCGGCCCGCAGGCGAGGGCCAGTCCCGCGGGCCCCGCCGAGACCGCGGCGACGGCCGCGCCCCAGGCGATCGCGGCCTCGGCCAGTTCGGCCGGCGTGGCGTCCCGGAACTCGGGCAGCATCGAGCGGAGGTCGTCGGCCGAGGGCGAGAAGACGTCCGTGACGGGCAGCCAGAGGCGCAGCCGGGCGGTCCAGTCGAGGGCCGCGGCTGGGCTCTGGGCGTCGAGCGTGGTCGTGTCGAGCGAGGTCAGGACGCCGCCGGCTGCGGCCCTGGACAACAGGTCGCGCAACGGGCGGCCGCCACGGTCGAGGCCGGCGCCGATCAGCGCCGGGTAGCCGACGTGCAACGCCTCGGCCCCGGCCAGGTCGACGGCCGCGCCGTCAAACGCGCGGTTGGCCCCCGGGTGGTGCCAGAAGGCGCGGTCGCCGCCTGGGCCCGCCACGACGATCGAGTACGACGTGCCGGGCGTTTCCCCGGAAGGCGACGGCCCGGCATCGTCCATCCCCGGAACGGCCGGTTCCGCCGCCGGGCTGGGTGGCGCCTGCCGGAGGCGGTCCGCGTTCACGCCGCAGGCGGTGAGCGCCGCCCGGACCCGCCACGACGATCGAGTACGACGTGCCGCGCGTTTCCCCGGAAGACGACGCCCCGGCATCGTCCATCCCCGGAACGGCCGGTTCCGCCGCCGGGGCCGGCGGCGCCTGCCTGAGGCGGTCCGCGTTCACGCCGCCGGCGGTGAGCGCCGCCCGGATCAGGCCGGCGAGCGGATCGGGCCCGACCAGCGCGTCCGCGCGAACGTCATCGCCCATGGCGGCCAGGGCCAGGCCGGTGTTGGCGACGGCCCCGCCCGGCGCGATGGCCAGGGGGCCGACCTCGGTGAGGCGGCCCGGCGTGAGGTCCGGGGCGCCGAGCAGCGCCGGCGTCAGGTCCGCGCACACGTGTCCCGCCACGACAACCCGCATAATGGCTCCCTTCCTTGCCCTGCTCCCATCTTCCCAGCGCGCGGCCGCGCGGGTCTGCCAGACTTGGGATGCCCGGCCGCGGGGCCGGGCGCCCCCAGTGAGAGCTGATACCCATGACCCCCGTTCCGCAGCCCGTGATCGAGGCCCACGGCCTCGTCAAATCCTTCGGCCGCACGCGCGCCCTCGACGGGCTCGACCTCGTGGTCCAGCCCGGCGAGGTGGCCGGTTTCCTCGGCCCGAACGGCGCCGGGAAGTCGACCACGATCCGCGTCCTGCTCGGACTGCTCCGCCCCGACCGCGGCTCGGGGCCGGCGCGCCTGTTCGGCGCCGACCCGTGGGGCGACGCCGTCCGCCTCCACACCCGCCTCGCCTACGTGCCGGGCGAGGTCAGCCTCTGGCCGTCGCTGACCGGCGGCGAGACGATCGACCTCATCGGACGGCTGCGCGGCGGCCTGGACCGCGCCCGCCGCGACGAGCTCGTCGAGCGCTTCGAGCTCGACCCGGCCAAGAAGGCCCGCACCTACTCCAAGGGCAACAGGCAGAAGATCGCGCTGATCGCGGCGCTCGCCTCCGACGCCGAGCTACTGGTCCTCGACGAGCCGACCAGCGGCCTCGACCCGCTCATGGAGGCCGTCTTCACCGAGTGCGTCGCCGAGGCCCACCGGGCCGGCCGCACCGTGCTCCTCTCGAGCCACATCCTCTCCGAGGTCGAGAAGCTGTGCGACACGGTGACGATCATCCGCGCCGGCCGCACCGTCGAGGCCGGCCCGCTCGACCGGCTCACCCACCTGGCCCGGTCCACGGTCCGGTTCGTGACGCGCCGGGACCCGGCCGCGCTCGCGGCCGTTCCCGGGGTCCATGACCTGGTCGTGGACGATGACGGACGGACCTGTTTCACGGTCGAACCCGCCCACCTGGGCGCGGCCCTCGAGGCCACGGCCAGGCTCGACCCCCAGTCGTTGACCTGCCAGCCGCCGAGCCTGGAGGACATCTTCCTCAGCCATTACCGGACGGAGCTCCAGGGGGACGGCGTGCCGGTGGCGCCCGATGGCGGCCCGCACCTCCCGGCAGCGGGGTCGGCGGGGGCGGCGTCCCCCGGCTGGGCGGAAGGGGCCGGGCGATGACGGCGCTGACCGGCACCGCCCGGCTGGCGCTCGCCTGGGTCAGGCGCGACCGGCTGCGGCTGGCCGTCTGGCTGCTCGTGCTGCCCGTGATCAACGCGCTGTTCTACACGGCGCTGAACGGCATGTTCGGCGACGATCCGGCCGCGATGGCGTCGCGCGCCGCGCTCATCAAATCCGCGACCGGCGTGATCTTCGGCGGGCCCGAGTACGGCGTCGACCATTACACGGTGCCGGCGATGATGACGAACGAGCTGCTGCTCTACTACGAGGTCCCGCTCGCGATCGGCATCATCCTGCTGGCGCTCCGGGCCACGCGGGCCGAGGAGGAGTCCGGCCGCTACGAGCTGGTCGGCGCGGCCGTCACGGGCCGCTACGCGCCGCTGGCCGCGATGCTTAGCGTGACGTGCCTGCTGTCCGCCGGCGTGGCGCTGCTGATGTGGGCCTCGTGCCTGGTGTGCGGGCTGCCGGTGGCGGACTCGCTGGCCTACGGGCTGGCCGTGGGCCTCACGGGCATGGCCTTCGCCGGGGTCGCGGCCGTGGCCTCGCAACTGACCCAGACGTCGCGCGCGGGCGGCGGCCTGGCCGCCGCCGCGCTCGGGTTGGCGTTCGTGTGCCGGGCCGCCGGCGACATGCGGCGCGAGCACGGGTCGGCGCTCAGCTGGCTCTCGCCACTGGCCTGGGGTCAGCAAACCCGCGCCTACACGGACACGAGGTTCTGGCCGTTGATGCTGTACGCGGTGCCGCTCGTGGCGGGCGCGGCTGTGGCTTTCCTGCTGGCGCGGCGGCGGGACCTCGGCGCGGGGCTGCTGCCGCAGCGGCGCGGCCGGGCGCGCGCCGGGGCCCTCCTGGCGGGGCGCCGGCTGGTGCCGTTGGGCCTCGTGTGGCGGTTGGTGCGCGGCAACTGGTTGGCCTGGGCCGTGGGCGCGGCCGTGCTCGGCGTGGCCGTGGGGCCCCTGATGGGCGGCCAGCTGGGGCAGTTCGCCGAGTCGAACCCGACCGCGAAGAAGGTGCTGGAGCCTACCGGCGCCGCCACGCCCACGGCGCTGGCGAACGGGTTCGGCGCCGTCATGTTCCTGTTCCTTGGGCTCATGGCGTTGTGGTTCGCCTTGACCGCCGTGGGCCGGTGGCGGCAGGCGGAGGACGCCGGCGTGGCCGAACAGGTGCTGGCCACGCCCGTGGCGCGGTGGCGCTGGCTCGGCGCGTACGCCGTGGCCGGGGCGGCCGGCGGCGTGGCCATCATCGTGATCGGCGGTTTCTGCCTGGGTGTCACGGAGCCGGCCGCGAGCCGTGCCGGGTCCGCGCTGGCCCAGGGCCTGGCGCTGGCCGGTGACGCCTTTGCCTACGCCCCGGCGGTGCTGGCGACCGTCGGCCTGGCCGTCGCCCTGTTCGGCTGGCTGCCGCGCTTCGGCGCGGTCAACTGGCTGGTGCTCGCCTATTCGATCGTGGCGGGGTGGTTCGGCGGCGTGCTCGGCCTGCCGGCCTGGGCCGGTCGTTTGGCCCCGCTCTCGGCGACGCCCAGGGTGCCGAGCGTGTCCGTGAGCTGGCCGGCGCTGGCTTGGTTTCTGGCCGCGGCCGCCGCGCTGGCGGCCGCGGGGCTGGCCGGCTGGCGCCGCCGCGACCTTCGGGCCGCCTGACCCCGTCCGCCGGCGGCCCACCCGCCGGTGGTCCACCCGCCGCGCCGGGTCCCGGCAGCCGGTGCCCTTAGTCCGTCAGCGCCTCGACGATGATCTTGGGATGGTCATGGACCAAGGCCGTGATGTCGTCGGGGTCGGAGGTCAGGATGATCGACCTGCCATGTAACGCGGCCGTGGCGACGACGGTGGCATCGACGTGATCCGCCGACGTCCGGTGCGCGGCGGCCAGGATGTGCCCGACAAGCTTGGCGAGGGTTCGGTCCGTGTCCACGACCTGCACGCCCGGGTACCGGGCGAGAAATGCGTCCAAGGACTGATCGTGGCCTCCGCCGCGATAGAGCTCGGCCAGTACTGCGGCGGGTGT
>JAISIU010000025.1 GCA_031261885.1 Bifidobacteriaceae bacterium | reverse complement strand
GGGAGATCGTCGAGGCGTGGCACGCCGCCGGCGTCGCGCTGGAGGCCCCCGAGGGGGCGGCCGAACGGCCCGCGCAGACGCTGACGGGCCTGACCGTCGTCGTGACGGGCACGCTTGAGGGCTACACGCGCGACCAGGCCAAGGAGGCGATCGTGGCGCGCGGCGGCAAGGCCGCGGGCTCCGTCTCGAAGAAGACGGATTACGTGGTGGCAGGCCCCGGCGCCGGGGCGAAGGAGGCCAAGGCCCGCGAGCTGGGCCGGCCGATCCTCGACGAGGCCGGGTTCGAGGCGCTGCTGGCCGGCGGCCCCGGCGCGGTCGCTGAGAGCTGATCCGGCGCGCGGCCGTGACCCGGCGCGGGGGTGCCCCTACTCCTCCCCGCCGGTCTTGTCGTTGCCCTTCCACGTGCCGGCCTCGACGGCCCGGAAATCCTGCTGGGCCTTCTGGGCGTCCAGCTCCACGCACGAGCCGACGCCGCCGCCCGGGTTGTAGCCCATCGACTCGATGGTCGGCGTGCCCGTGGCCCCGCCGGACCCGGTGGCGGCCTTGAACGCGAGCACCGCGCGCGCCAGATCGACGATGTTCGTGCCGCGGTCCACGGTCACGGCCCCGGTGCCGGCCTTCACGAGCTTCAGCTGCTTCGACGGGTTGACGAGCAGTGACGGCGTCATCACCTTCTTGGCCAGCGCCGACACCACCTGCCGCTGCCGGCTGGCGCGCCCGATGTCGCCGAGCGCGTCGGCGTACCGCTCCCGCGAGAAGGCCAGCGCCGTCGCACCGTCCGCCTCGTGGCAGCCCGCGCTCCACGTCAGCTTCGACTTGGAGTCCTTGACGTTCTGGTCGAGGCAGAGCCGCACCCCGCCCACGGCGTCGACGAGGTCGACGACCGAACCGAACCCGACCTCGATGTAATGGTCGACGGTCAGCCCCGTCAGCTTCTCCACGGTCTTGACCAGCAGCTTCGGCCCGCCGATCGAATAAGCCGCGTTCAGCTTGTTGCGGCCGTGGCCCGGGATCTGGACATAGCTGTCGCGCGGCAGGCTCATGAGGCTGGTGCGCCCGGAGGGCGGGACGTTCAGCAGCATGATCGTGTCGCTGCGCGCCCCCTTGACGTCGCCGTCGATCCCGCCCGAGCCGCGCTGGTCGCTGCCCGCGATCAGGTACGTGGTGCCGGGCGTGTCGATCGCGCCGGACAGCGCGTCCACCCGCGTCAGGTTCTGATTGGCCCACACCGCGAGGCCCACGGGCCAGGCGAGCAGCAGCACGATGACGAGCAGCAGCGTGAGGAAGGCGCGGCGCAGCCGGTGCTTGCGTTTGCCGCGCCGGGTGTAGCGGCGGCGGTCGCGCCCGATGCCGTAGCCCGGGGTGGGCAGTCCGCTCTCGTGGGAGGAGCGGCCGACGCCGTCGCCCCGGGACGGGTAGGCGGCCTGGGCGGGGCGGGAGTCCCCGGGCTGGGCCGCCCGGGAGCGGCGGGAGGACATGGGCGCGGCGCCCGCCTGCCGGCCCTGGCCGGCCGCGGGGCCGGGGGAGTAGGCGAGGGGCGTGTCGTAGTAGCGGGTCGGGGCCGGCTCGTCGGCCGGGCCGGCCTGGAGCGGGTTGGCGCCGCCGGCGCGGCGGCCGCCGGCCCGGGGCGTGGCGCCGGGGGTGGCGCCGGGCGCGTAGACCGGCGGCGTGCTGGAACCGGGCCGGTAGGTGCGCGGCAGGTCCTCGGGGCCGGCCGGCGGGAAGCTCTGCGGCCCGGCGGCGCCACGCGCCTGGTCCGGCGACACGCGGCGCGGTGCCGGCGGCACATCGGACCGCCTGAACCCCGAGGTGTTCGAGGGTGTCGCCCGGACGCCGGAGGCCTTGACGGTCCGTCGGCGGGGCGGCCGCGGCGGTTGTGCTTGAGATCCCATCCGGCCCAGCGTAAGCCGCCGCCGGTCCGGACCCGGGGATTTGGACCCGGACTTTCCCTCCCGGTGGGCCGACATCGTCCGCCGGGCCGCGAACCGGGCTCCCCCCGCCGGGACGCCGCGCCGCCGCCGCGACCGCTAGCCTGGGAGGCGTGCCGACCCAGCCGACCGTCTCCGTGATCATGCCCGCCCACAACGCGGCGGGCACGGTCCAGGCCGCCATCGACTCGGTGCTGGCCCAGGACTTCGGGCCCCTGGAAGTGATCGTCGCGGACGACGCCTCCAGCGACGGGACCGCCGGCATCGTGCGCCGCATCGCCCGGCGCGACGGCCGGGTCCGGCTCGTCGCCACGCACGGGGCCACCACGGGGGCCACACGCCAGAGCCGCGCCGGACGGAGCAACGTCGGCGCGGCCGGCGCGCGCAACCAGGCGCAACACGCCGCGATGGGCCGCTTCATCGCGTTCCTCGACTCCGACGACCTGTGGCTGCCCGGCAAACTCCAACGACAGCTCGCCTTCCAGCGCGGCACCCACGCCGCGCTCACGTACACGGGTTACGTCCGGATCCCCGAGGCGTACGCGGGCGGCGCCGCCGGTGTGGACCGGTCACGCCGCCGCGTCCACGTCCCCCGGTCCAGGACCGCCGCGCAGCTCAGGCGGCACAACGTGATCGGCTGCCTGACGGCGATGTACGACAGGGCCCAGCTCGGCACGCGCTATTTCCCCGAGGACGTCACCGTCAACGAGGATTTCGCGCTGTGGCTCGACCTGCTGGCCGCGAGCCGCGCCCCGGCCCGCGGTCTCGACGAGCCGCTGGCCGCCTACCGCGTCCACCCGGCCGGGGCCAGCAACCACCTCTCCGCGAACTTGACGCGTGACGTCCTGTGGGACTGGCGCGTGCTACGCCGCGCCGGCGCCGGACGGCTGGCGGCGGCCGCGGACCTGGCCCAGATCCTCGTGACCGGCGCGCTCAAGCGCCGCATCTGAGCGGGGCCGATCAGTCGAGCAGGTGGCGGCGCTTGCTGCGCGGCTTGGAGGCGTCGTAGGCGGCCAGCACCTGTTCGGTGGGGCCGTCCATGATGAGCTTGCCCTCCTCGAGCCAGAGGCAGCGTTCGCACATCGCGGCCACCGAGGCGGCCGAGTGCGACACGAGGAAGACCGTGCCGGCCTGGTCCTTGATCTCGAGGATCTTGTCGCGGGACCGCTCCTGGAACTCGGCGTCGCCCGTCGAGAGCGCCTCGTCGATCATGAGGATGTCCGGCACCTTGGCCGTGGAGATCGCGAACCGGAGGCGGGAGCCCATGCCGGAGGAGTAGGCGTTCATCGGCAGGTAGACGAAGTCGCCGATGCCGGAGAACTCGACGATGTCCTCGAAGTGCTCCTTGACCTCCTGGCGGGACAGTCCCTCCGCGAGGCAGCCGAGCATGATGTTGCGCTCACCCGTGAGCTTGGGCAGCAGCGCGGCGCTGACGCCGAGCAGCGAGATCTGCCCGTTCGCGTAGACCGTGCCGGCGGAGTACGGCATGAGCCCGGCGATGGCGCGCAGCAGCGTCGACTTGCCGGCGCCGTTGCGGCCCACGATCCCGATCGACTCGCCCTGCCGGGCCACGAACGAGATGCCGCGCACGGCGTGGACCTCGGTGATCGCGCCGCCCATGGAGGTCGTGGTGCGGTCGAAGATGCGCTTGAACAGCGACGGCTTGTACATGCCGACCGTGCCCATTTTCTTGCCGCCGAACACGCGGTATGTGACGTGCACGTTGTCCACGACCATGGCGGGGTTGCCCTTGGCCTTGGCGACCTGGCGCTCCATGCCGACCTCTTCGGTCGGGTCGACCATGAGCAGGGCGTCTGCCGCGGAGCGGGTCAGCGCGGGCGCCGGCGCGACCGGAGCGGGTTGGGCGGGGGTGGCCGATGCCGGCCCTTCCTGGGGCGCGGCGTCCGGAGCGGGGGTGGTCGATGCCGGAGCCTGGGCGGGCGCGGCGGCGGCCGTGACGGGTTCAGTCTCTGCCATAGCGCGCCTCGTCCCTCCAGAAGTAGATGAAGCCGATCACGACGATGACGATCGCGTAGCCCGCGCCGAGCCCCCACTCCCACGGCTGGGCATGGCAGTGCTTGACGCAGCAGGAGCGCGCCAGGTTCAGCATGAGCGCCCACGGCTCGTTGAACAGGATCTCCCGGATCGAGTGCGGCACGTACTTCGGCATCATCGTGTGCAGTGAGTACATGACGCCGGCGATGAACCGGAGGAGGCTCGTGAAGACCGGGACGAGGTTGGCCAGGTCCGGGGTCTTGGAGCAGATGCGGGCCAGGATGAAGCCGAGGCCGAGCGTCCAGACGTACATCATCGCGGTGACGG
>JAISIU010000126.1 GCA_031261885.1 Bifidobacteriaceae bacterium | reverse complement strand
GCCCCGGCGGACCGGTGGATGACGACCTCGCCGAGTTCCAGCGGCTGGCGCAACGTCTCGAGCACGCGCGGGGAGAACTCGGGCGCCTCGTCCAGGAACAGGACCCCGAGGTGGGCCCGGGAGACGGCGCCGGGCCGGGGGATGCCGCTGCCGCCGCCGATGATCGCGGCCGGCGTGGCCGTGTGGTGCGGCGCCTCGTAGGGCGGGCGGCGGATCAGGCCGCCTGCCTGGTCGAGTGTGCCGGCCACGGAGTGCAGCGCGGTCACCTCCAACGCCTCGGCTTCCTCGAGGTCCGGCAGGACGGTGGGCAGCCGGGCCGCCAGCATGGTCTTGCCGGTGCCGGGCGGGCCCGTCATGAACAGGTGGTGGCCGCCGGCGGCCGCGATCTCGAGCGCTGCCCTGGCCTCGGCCTGGCCCACGACGTCGCTGAGGTCGCCGGCGGCTGGGGGCGGCGCGGGCCGGGCCGGCAGTACGGGGCCGGCGTCCGGCGGGACCGTCACGTCCTTCGCGCCGTAGCCGATCGCGAGCTGGGCCAGCGAGGCGGCCGGGACCACGTCGATGCCGGACACCAGGCGCGCCTCCTCGACGTTGCCGACGGGCACGACGATGCGCCTGGCCCCGGCCCGCCGCGCGGCCAGCGCCGCCGGCAGGACGCCGCGCACGGGCCGGACGCGGCCGTCGAGCCCGAGCTCCCCGATGTGCACGGCGCCGTCGATCCGTTCCGGCGCGACGATGCCGCAGGCGGCCAGCACGCCGACGGCGATCCCGAGGTCGAAGCCCGAGCCGGACTTCGGCAGCGAGGCCGGCGAGAGGTTCACCGTGACCCGCTTGTTGGGCCAGGACAGGCCCGTGACGGCGAACGCGGCCCGGATGCGGTCGCGCGACTCGTCGAGGGCCGCGTCCGGGAGCCCGACCAGCACGAACGCGGGCACGTTCGCGACGGCCAACACCTCGATGTCGACGAGGTGGGCCTCCATTCCGACCAGCGAGACGCCCCACGTGCGGCCGACAGGCGGGCTCACCGGAAGACCCCTTCCAGGTGCTCCACCTCGACCCGGTGCGGGCCGAACACGACGCCGAGCACGTCGATGCGGATCTCCGGGGCGCGCACGCGGTGCGCCTCGACCCATTGGGCCGCGAGCCGCCTCAAACGCTGGTACTTGGCGTGGGTGACGGCCTGGGCCGGCGACCCGAACCCGAGGCCGCGGCGCGCCTTGACCTCGACGATGACGAGGGCCCCGGCCGGGTCGAGCGCGACGATGTCGATCTCGCCGTCGCGGCCGCGCCAATTGCGGTCCAGCACCTCGAAGCCGAGATGTTCCAGGTAATCCCGGGCCACGTCCTCGCCACAGCGCCCGAGCTCTTGGTTGCCGCCGTGCCTGACCGTGACGATGGCCTGGCACAGGGCGCACGGTTCCGGGCCGACGCGGTGCGTGCCGCCCGTCCACGGGTGTTCGGTCCGCGCGGTCGCGGGGTCCGCCAGCGGTATCGCCATCGGTTGCCTCTCATTCGCCTGCCGGGGGCCGTTCCCCCGGGGGAATTCGAGTCTCCCCCGGCCTTGAGACGGCCGGGCGCGCGCCTGTGGACGACCCGCGTTTTTCGCCGCCCGCGACCCATCACGCTGTGGAAAAGCCGCCAGTCGGGCCCCACCCGGGCGGCCACACCGGAAAGGACGGCCGATGCCGAAACGAACCGAACGACATCGGCCGCCCTTCACGGACGGAACCCAAGAAAAAACCGCACCAACCAGCGAAAAGACGGCCGACCGGCATCGTCGGCGAAAGACAGACCGAGCCGCCTACGGCGTGGGCGGCAGCTCCAGGTCGGACTTGGCCAACTCCTCGATGTTGACGTCCTTGAACGTGAGGACCCTGACCGTGCGCACGAACCGCGCGGCCCGGTAGACGTCCCACACCCAGGCGTCCGCCATGACGATCTCGAAGAACACCTCGCCGCCCGCGCTCCTGACCTGCACGTCCACCTGGTTGGCCAGGTAGAACCGCCGGTCCGTCTCGACGACGTACGTGAACAGGTTCACGACATCGCGGTACTCGCGGTAGAGCTGAAGCTCCTGGTCCGCCTCGTAGCTCTCCAGGTCCTCAACGCTCATGGCTCACCACTCTTCTCCCCCATGCGCTCGGTGTGTCGGGTGCCCGCCGGTCAGCCGTCCGAGGCCGGCGTGGCCGGTGTCGACTCGCTGACCGTCTGGGGGCTGGCCGTTTTGTCCCCCTCAGACGGAGTATAGGTGGCCGGGACCTTCGCGAACGTCTTGCCGGGGTTGCGCAGGATCGCCATGCGGGAGAACGGCCACGTGCGGACCTGGGCGACGCCGACGATCAGGTTCTTCGCGACCGCGCCGTCGAGCTGGCCGCCGCGGTGGAGCCGGGAATCGGCCGAGTCGGAGCGGTTGTCGCCCATGACCCAGTAGCCGCCCTTGGCGACCGTCACGGAGAAGTTGTCGGAGCACGGCTCGACGCCGGCCTTGACGTACGGCTCGTTGATCTCGACGCCGTTGACGGACAGGACGTGGTCCTTCAGGCCGTCGCCGTTGGCGTCCTTGTTCGTCACGTCGCACTGGACATGGTCGCCCGGGAGGCCAATCACGCGCTTGATCAGGTATTCCTCGGAGGTGGACGGCGAGAGGCCGACGGCCTGGAGGGCGCCGTGGACCACGGCGGAGACGCCCGTGTACTTGGGCAGCGGGGCCGTGTCCTTCAGCCAGTTGCCCGGATCCTTGAACACGACGATGTCGCCGCGGTGGATTTGGAGCGGTCCGGGCGCCAGCTTGGAGACCATGACGCGGTCGTTGATGAGCAGCGTGTTCTCCATCGACGCGGACGGAATGTAGAAGGATTCGATGAGGAAGGTCTTCAGCACGAACGACAGCACGATGGCCGCCAACACCACGAAAGCGATCTCCCTGACCCAACGCCAGATCGACTTGGCCAACCGGCCCACTCCTTTCGCCGGGACCGCGTGCGGTCCGGATCGGTCTTGTCACCTGCCAGTCGCCCCGGCTGATGGGTCTTGGGCGCAACCACGGTCCAGTCTAGGGCCTCCGCTGGCCGGGCGGGGCCGCCGGGCGCAGCGGGCGCGGCGGCGTGGCACGTGTCACAGGCGCCAGGTCCAGCGGTGTTCGGGGCTGGGGCCGAGGCGTCCGATGGCGGCCTTGTGGGCGGCCGTGCCGTAGCCCTTGTTGCCTTCCCAGCCGTAGCCCGGGTGGAGTTCGGCCAGGTGGGCCATGTGGGCGTCGCGGCGGGTCTTCGCGAGGACCGAGGCGGCCGCCACCGCGGCGCAGGCCTGGTCCGCCTTGACGCGGGTCACGACGCCGCGCGCCAGCAGCGGCGGGTCGCCGCGGGCCGGGTCGAACAGGTCGGCCGGGGGGTCGCTCAGCCAGTCCTGGGATCCGTCCAGGAGGACGATGCCGTCACGGACGTCGGCTTGGCCGTCGCCCACCGCGGGCGGCGGGGCGGGGCGGGATGCGTCCGATGCCGGCCGGCCGGCCGGTGGTGCGGAGTCGCCGGAAGCGGCCCGGTCCGATGGTGGGGCCGATGGCGCGGCGGGGCCGGCGATGTGGGCGAGGGCGCGGCGGCCGGCGCGGCGCAACGCGCCGACGATGCCGACCTGGTCGATCTCCTGGGCGCTGGCCCAGCCGACCGCCCAGGCCGCGGCCCAGGCGGCGGCGGGCGCGGTGAGGCGTTCGCGGGCGCGGGCCGTCAACAGTTTGGAGTCGGCGAGGCCGGCGGGGGCGCCCTGGTCGATCTGGGCGGGGCCCACGGCGACGGCGCCGACGGCGACGGGGCCCGCTAACGCACCGCGCCCCACCTCGTCCATTCCGACGACGAGTGGGGCGCGGGTAAGCAGGCGGGTCTCAAGGTCGAGCGTGGGCACGGGCCGCATCAGCGCACCCGTCCCCGCCGGCTCCTGAGCTCGGTGCGGCGCTGGTCAGGCGGCCTGCGTCTCGGGCGCGGCGGCCTCGGGGGCCGGGGCAGCCGGCGGTTCGGCGACCGGCGCCTCAGCGGCGGCCTCCTGGGCGGCTCGCTCCGACTTGGAGAGCCGGCGCTCGCGGATCTTGGCGCGCTTGCCGTGGCGCTCGCGCAGGTAGTACAGCTTGGCGCGGCGGACGTCGCCGTGCGTCAGGACCTCGATCTTGTCGATGGTCGGGGCGTGCAGCGGGAAGGTGCGCTCGACGCCGACGCCGAAGGAGACCTTCCGCACCTTGAAGCTGGCGCGGACGCCGTCGCCCGACATGGCGATGACGACGCCCTGGAACATCTGGACGCGGGAGCGGTTGCCCTCGACGACCTTGACGTGCACGCGCACGGTGTCGCCGGGGCGGAAGCTCGGGATGTCGGTCTTGAGGCTCGGTGCGTCAACGGGGTCCAGCGTATGCATGGCTGGGCATCCTTCCTCGTGGTTGCCACGGGCCAACCACGGCCGGGCGCGGCCGAGCCGCGCGTGTCGAAAAGTGTGATCCGGTGCGGTGCGGCGCGCCCTCTGGGAGGGAGGTTCCCCTGTGGCAGAACCGTGACGCCGCGACGCACACCAACGCACTAGTATGCCAGTTTCCCCGGCCCATATCCAATCGGCCGAGGCCCGCCCGGACCGGGCCGTCCGGCCGCCCCCACGGCCCCCAGCTGGGGGGTAGCCTTCTTCCAACGGCTGACCTATCGAGGAAGAAGGCAGAGTATGTCCGCAAGCACACCGGCCCCCGCCGGCATGAGTGGCCAAGGACTTTCCGTCGCCGACCCAGGCGCGATCCGGAACGTCGTCCTGGTGGGTGGTTCCGGATCGGGTAAGACGACCGTCGTCGAGGGGCTGCTCGTGGCCACCGGCGAGATCGGCCGCGCGGGCAGCGTCGACAAGGGCACCACGGTGACCGACTACGACGACGCCGAGAAGCGCACCCACCGTTCCATCGGGATGTCGCTGGCGCCCATGCTGTACGAGGGCGTGAAGATCAACGTCATCGACGCTCCCGGCTACGCCGACTACGTCGGCGACCTCCGCGCCTCGATCCGCGCGGCGGACGCGGCCCTGTTCGCGATCTCCGCCGTCGACGGCGTCCAGGGCGCCACGCGCCTCCTGTGGGACGAATGCTCGCAGGCCGGCCTCCCCCGCGCCATCCTCATCACGAAGCTCGACAACCCGCGCGCCGACTACGACGCCGTCGTCGCGGCCTGCCGCGAGGCCTTCGGGCCGTCCGTGCTGCCGCTCATGCTCCCCCTGTACAAGGCCGAGAACCAGATCGGCGCGCTCATGGACATCCTGCTCGGCGACGTCATCGACTACGCCTCCGGCAAGGCCGTCACGCGCGCCCCGCAGGGCGAGGAGACCGGCAAGCTGGAGCGCAACCGCGAGGCCTTCATCGAGGCCCTCGTCACCGAGTCGGACGACGAGCAGCTCATGGACTCCTACCTGGAAGGCGGCGAGCTGGACGGCGCGATGCTGCGCAAGGACCTCGGCGTCGCGATCGCGAACGGCTCGTTCTTCCCCGTCATGCCGATGGCCGCGCCCGGCGACATCGGCACGGCGGAGCTGCTCGACCTCATCAAGCAGTCCTTCCCGGCGCCCACGGCCGCCGTGCCGCCGCCCGTCACCACCGAGCTCGGCGAGGCCGTCGAGACCAAGTGCGACCCGGCGGGGCCGCTGGCCGCCCAGGTCGTGAAGACCACGGCCGACCCGTACGTCGGCCGCATCTCGATCGTCCGCGTCTTCTCCGGCACGCTGCACGCCGAGGCCAACCTGCACGTGGCGGGCCGCGGGCTGGCGTCCCAGGACATGCCGCTGCACTCCGGCAACGAGCGGGCCGGCAACCTGACGAGCCCCATGGGCGCCACGCAACGGCCCGTGACACAGGCCGTGGCCGGCGACATCTGCGCCATCGCGCGCCTGGCCAGCGCGGAGACGGGCGACACCGTCTCCGACCCGGCCAAGCCGCTGCTCGTCAAGCCGTGGAGCCCGCCGGAGCCGATGCTGCCGATCGCGATCAAGGCCGAGAACGCCCAGGACGAGGACAAGCTGTCGACGTCGATCCAGCGCCTCGAGAGCGAGGACCCGACCCTGAAGCTCGTGCAGAACGCCGAGACGCACCAGATGGTCCTGTGGGCCATGGGCGACACCCACGCCAACGTCGCGTTCGAGCGGCTGAAGAGCCGCTACGGCGTGCCCGTCAAGCGGGTGCCGTACCGTGTGCCGCTGCGTGAGACGTTCGCCCGCAAGGTGGACGACGCGCTGGGCCGCCACGTCAAGCAGTCCGGCGGGCACGGCCAGTTCGCGATCTGCCACATCGCGGTCGAGCCGTTGCCGGCGGGCAGCGGTTTCGAGTTCGTCGACAAGGTGGTGGGCGGCGCCGTGCCGCGCCAGTTCATCCCGTCGGTCGAGAAGGGCGTCAAGTCCCAGATGTCGAAGGGCGTGATCGCCGGCTACCCGGTCCAGGACATCCGCGTCACGTTGTTCGACGGCAAGGCCCACTCCGTCGATTCGTCCGACGCCGCCTTCCAGATGGCCGGCAGCCTGGCACTGAAGGAGGCCGCCACGAAGGAGCCCGGCAACGTCTCGCTGTTGGAACCCGTCATGTCGATGACGATCGTCGTCGACGACGAGTACGTCGGCGCCGTCATGAGCGACCTGTCGACCCGGCGCGGCCGCCTCACGGGCACGGAGTCGCTGCCCGGCGGACGCACGATGGTCAGGGCGGACGTGCCGGAGTTCGAGATCACGAACTACGCCGTGGACCTCCGTTCGATGTCGCGCGGCACCGGGTCGTTCACGCGGGAGTACCTGCGCCACGAGCCGATGCCGTCGCACCGCATCGACGCCGTCCTCGAGGCCGCCAAGGCCGAGGAGTAGCGGGGACCCCGCTGACTGATCGAAGCGTGGGGGCTGGGCCGGTTCGCCGGTCCAGCCCCCACGCTTTCACGATCACCGAATGTGGCGGTTGATGTACTCTTCCATCTCCACCTTGAAGTGGCCCTCCATTTTTTCGCCGGCCTTCTGGGCGGCCAGACCGCCGGTGATGCCGCCGATCACCGTGCCGGGCCCGGGCAGGACGGCGCTCCCAACGGCTTCACCGCCCTTCGTGCCCGCGTACGAGGTGAGCGCCGAAATCCCGGTGTCCGCGCCAGCGACGGTCACGGCCCGAGTGATCTTCTCCGCCTCCGTGAGCGTCGGGTCATATCTGTCACGCTGCCACTGCTGTACGGCGTCCTCGATCGCCTCCAGCGCGGTTGGCGCGATCCCGGCCACGTTAAGCGCCTTGGCCAGTTTGCCGGCGCCCGCCAGGGCCTCGGTGTCCCCCGCGCCCCATTGGAGAAAAGCCTCAGCGTTATCCCCCGCCGCGATCTCGTCGAGCGCTTTATGGAGGATGTCTCCGGCGAGGTCGGAGCTCATGCCCGCGAAGTTCACGACCTGAACCGCCAGATCCGATTTCAGAGTGATGCCGCTCGGGGCCTTCACCGCGCCGGCCTTCGCATCGAACTCGATGTGGGCGTCCGTGATCTTCGAACGGACCTCCCCGGCCTCTTCCGACAACGATCCGTAAACCGCGAGCTGAGTTTCGTAGAACGCCCACGCCCCGGCGTCGTCGGACGGGGGCGGCACCGGCGGCTCGATGCTCACGGCGCTCGTCGGCAAAGCCACGGCCTGGGCCTTCTCGCGCATGGTCTGGAACTCGTCCTGACATTTCGTGATCGCGCCGTGGAAATCCGCGACGGCGCCCGCGAACGTCTTGGCGGTGGACGCGAGCTCGTCGAGCTGGTTGGCCGCCGTGCTCGCCTTGGCGGAGAACGCGAGCGCCGCGAGACCGCCCCAGGACTCGAGGATTTGCCCCCGGTACTGGTACACGGAGTCGACCCAATCGTCGGCCTGCCGGCCCAAGGCCTTGAGATCGCTGCCGAAAGCCGCCACGGCGGGCAGATCCTCATAGATCTTGATGTCGATGCTCACTGGGAGCCACCGCCGATCGCGCCACCGATCCGGCCGAGCGCGCTGGAAAGGGAATCCTCAAAGCTTTCGAAGCCATGCGTCGCGCCGCTCACGGACTGCGCCAGCTGCGAGACCTCGACACCGAGTTCCTTCGTCGCGACGGCCAGGATGTCGAACGCCGCGCTGGCGGAGTCATTCGACGAGGTGAAACCCGAGGGGGCCATCAACTCACGCCGTTGGATCTTCAGCCCGAGGGCATCGTATTCGCCGGCCCACTTGTCGACCGTGTCCTTGTCGACGCGCAGGTTGGCGCCAGGCGTCGCGTTGCCGCCCCAGACCCCTGAGTAGTCCGCCGCGTCCATGTCGCCCTCTGTCTTGCGTTGGAACCGTAGAGACGCAACCCTTGCGCCCATTGTCGAAGCTACCGCGCGGTAACCCCCCGTGACCTGGGACCCCGGCGCATTGGGGGGTTAACCCTAAGAGATTCCTTAGGCTTTGTCCTCCGGCCGTTCGCCGGCCGGGACGGCCTCGGCCTCCTCGGGAGCGGCCGGGGCCGGGTGGTGCAGCGCCGCGAGCCGGCCCGCTGGGTCGAGCGTCGTGATCGGGGCCAGCGCCATCCAGATGTCCGCCGAGGTGACGGGCACGAGCGTGAGCGCGGGCCCGGTTTGGTCCGGCGCCTCCGCCGACGCCGCCGCGGCCGGCCGTTTGCGCAGCCGCGACCCCTTGGGCGTGTCGGCCGGCGCGACGCCGAGCAGGCCGGCGGACAGGTCGAGCCAGGCGAGCGCCGAGTGCGGGTGCTCCAGTTCATCCGGCGTCCAGGCCGCCACCCCGGCCACGCGCCACGCGCCGCGATCGATCGCGGCCGACCCGGCCGCCCACGAGTGGGACAGGTCCCGCCCGATGCGGGCGACGGCATCGGCCACCCCCTCGACATCGGACCGGAACAGCGTCGCGAGCAGCTCGGAATGGACCGTGAACGGCTCGCTGCCCGGCGCGTGCGCCGGGCGCGGGCCGAGGCTGACCTGTTGTGCCAGCCGGACGGGCACGACGGCCGTCTCGATGAGCGTGGCCGTGGCCCGGCCCTCATAGGTCTCGACGACCGTGCAGGCCTTCTCCCCGACATAGAGCTTGCAATCGGCCATGCCGTGGGCCTGATCGGCCGTCAGCACCGTGAGGACGGCGCGGGCGTCGCGGAAACCGTCGAGCACCACGGCCGCGGCCTCGCGCAGGTGCCGGCCGTCGAGCGCCAGCACGTCGCCGTCGGCCAGCGAACCGCGCGCCTCGGGTCCCGGGTCCCGGCCGAGGGCCAGCTGGGCCAGCGCGCCCCACGCGCCGGCCGGGAACCTGACAGAAGTGCCGAGCCCGGGTTCGCCGCTGGGGGCCGCGGGTTGTTTGGCCGTGCGTTGCGCCATGTGTCACCTCACCACTCGATAAGAACGGGCCACGCCGCCGAACTGGGGGTCGAGCGCCGGGTAGTCGCGCGTGTGGCAGGTGGCGGTCAGGGCGAGGCCGAGCTGGCGGCCCGGCACGGCGTCATCGATCAACCAGACCCACTGCACGACCGTCAGGGGGCGGCGGTCCAAACCATACGCCCCGAGGCGGGCGATCGCCGGGTATCCCGCCATGCGGGTGCCGCGCACGTCGATCAGGCGGTAGCTGGCCAGCACCTCGCCGGTACCCGCCAGCGAGTCGAGGTGCCACTGGCGGAGCGTCACCGCCGGCTCCATCGCCTCCTCGACGGCCACGACGTTCGGCGCGAAGCCGCCAGCGGCCGGGCCGGCCGCGAGTAGCACGAACCGGCCCCCGCGCCTGACCTGGTCGAGCACCGACCAGCCGGCCGGCAGCGTGAGCCGGCCGATGCCGACATCGGCCTGGGAGCGGGGCTGGGCTTCCATCTGTGGCGCTATCCGATCCAATCGCGATGAGCTGAGGGCATGTCGCGGCGCCGTTGCTGGTCGCACGTG
>JAISIU010000125.1 GCA_031261885.1 Bifidobacteriaceae bacterium | reverse complement strand
AGCGGGTCGACGGCGTTCTTGCGCTTGCGAGGCATGCGCCGCATGTCCTTGGTCGAGGCGCCGGACCGGCCGGTCAGCTCCGCCTGCGTGAGGATCTGCAGCTTCAGCGCCTCCGCGACGAGGCCGTGGCCGGGGCCGACCGTGACGTGGACGACGCCGGGCGTCACCTGGGCGGCCTCGCGCACGTCGGAATCGAGGCGGGCCGGGATGTCGCGCTCGCCGAGCTGTTCGGCGAGCCGCTTGGCCGGGCCGTTGCCCTCCGTCAGCACGATGACGCGCCACCCGCTCTGGGCGCGGTCGCGGATGTGTCCGATGGCGGCACGGACGTCGCCGCCGAACAGTTCGCCGGCGCGCATTCCGAGTTCGATGACGGAGACGTCTGGGCCGGGCTCGTCCGGGTCGGTTTGGGCGGCCGATGCCGGAGCCTCACCGTGGGCGGGACCAGCCGGGTCAGTCCCGGGATCGGTGGTCGAGGCTTCGGCGGGCGCGGGGTCCGGACCGCCCTCGGGCGTGCCGTCCTCCCCCGAGGCGGGCGTGACGCCGAAGGCGCCGGCCGTCCACCAGACGTGCCCGCGGGCCAGGGCGGCGGCCCTCACCTGGGGCAGCGGCATGTAGGAGCCGGCGCCGAGGTCGACGGGCGCGGCGCCGCCGTGGGCCGCGCCGGACCAGGCCGCCTCGAGGAACTCCTGCGCCGTGGACCTGAGGTCCTGGGCGCGGCGGCGCAGTTTCTCGGGATCCGCCAGCAGCAGCACGGCGCCGGCCGGCAGCAGGTCCGTCAGCGGGCAGAGCCGGTCCGCCAGGACCGGCGTGAAAGCCTCCATGCCCTCGACCGCGATGCCCTGGGCCAGCTTGTCCATGAGCTCCCGCTCGCCCGGCATGGTCTCGGCCAGCTGGGCGGCCCGCTCGCGGACGCGGTCCGTCAGCAGCAGCTCGCGGCACGGCGGGGCCCACAGGCCGCTGGCCGCCTCCTCATCGGAGCGCTGGTCCGCGACCGAGAAGTACCGGATCTCGTCGACCTCGTCGCCGAACAGGTCGACGCGCAGCGGGTGGTGTTCGGTGGGCGGGAAGACGTCGACGATCCCGCCGCGCACCGCGAACTCGCCGCGGCGTTCCACCATGTCGGTGCGCGTGTAGGCGAACTCGACGAGGCGCTGGGCCAGCTCCTCGAGGTCCACCCTGTCGCCGGGCGCGAGCCGGATCGGCGCGATCTCGCCGAGCCCGGCCACGACGGGCTGGATCAGCGAGCGCACCGGGACCGTCAGCGCGCGGATCGGGCCGTGCGGGCCGTCGGATTCGGGATGGGCCAGCCGGCGGAACACCGCGATGCGGTGCGCCAGCGTGTCCGAACGCGGCGACATGCGCTCATGCGGCAGTGTCTCCCAGCTCGGCAACGTGGCCACGAGCTCGGGCCCGAGGTAGGCCGCGAGCCCATCGGCGGCCGTCTCGGCCGCCCGGCCCGTGGCCGTGACGATCACGGTGGGCCGGCGTTCGGCGATCGCGGCCGCGAGCGGCACGAGCGCGCCCTCGGGCGCGAGCACGGCGACCCGCTCGTCGGTGTGGGCCGGACCGCCAGCCGCCCAGGCGCGGTCGCGCGCCTCGGCGAAACCCGCGTCCCCGGCCAAGAGGTCGATGAGTCCGGTGAGGCTCATTCGGTCGGTTCCATCCCGGGGCGAGGCTCGGCATCGGCGGCGTCCGCTGGGCGGCGAGGACCGGCGTCGTCCGCTTTCTTGTTATTCGACCGGTTCCCCGCGCCGTTCTTGGGCGGCCGATGGTCGCGCGGCAGCTTGGGCCGCACCGACTCCGGCTTGGTGTGGTACTTGAGCTGAGCTGCGGCCAAACCCTGCTGGACCAGCAGCGTCACGGCGTCCGCAGCGCGCGCCACCTCCTGGTCGAGCGCCGGCCGGTTGGCCGCCGTGACGCCGTGCAGCACGTAATCCGCCGGGTTCATGCGCCCCGGCGGGCGGCCGATGCCGCAGCGCACACGCAAGAACCCGGGACCGCCGAGCGCACGCTGGATCGATTTCAGGCCGTTGTGCCCGCCCGTGCCGCCGCCGAGCTTCAACCGGACGTCGCCGAACGGGAGGTCGAGGTCGTCGTGGACGATCACGATCCGTTCGGTGTCGATGCCGTAGTAGTCCGCGACGGCCGCGACCGGGCCGCCCGACTCGTTCATGAAACCGAGCGACTTGGCCAGGATGACGCGCGGGCCCGGCACGCCGCCCGGCAGCATGCCGAGGCGCAACGCGGACACCTGGGCGTACAGGCTGGCTTGGGGCTTGAAGCCCGTGCCGGCCTGTGCGGCCAAGTGGTCCACAACCATGAAGCCGAGGTTGTGCCGCGTCGCGACATACTCCGGTCCGGCGTTGCCCAGGCCCACGATGAGGTGGACGTCGGAGGACATTTACTCCTCTTCGGCAGGGGCCTCTTCGGCAGCGGCCTCTTCGCCCTCGGCCTCTTCGCCCTCGGCCGGCGCGGCCGCCTCGGGCAGCTCCTCGCGGATGGCCGTGACGGTGAGGACCGTCTGGACCTCTTCGCCGGCGCTGGCCAGCTCGACGCCCTCGGGCAGCTCGATCTGGCCGGTGTGGATCGAATCGCCCTCGGTCAGGCCGTTGACGTCGACCGTCAGGTGCTCCGGCAGGTTCGTGGCCTCGGCGATGATCGCGATCTGCTGGAGGTCGAGGATCGCGACGCCGGACAGCGGCTCGCCGATCACGTGGATCGGGACCTCGACCTGGAGCTTCTGGCCGCGCTTGACGGCCTGGAGGTCGACGTGCTCGATGACGTCCTTGACAGGGTTGCGCTGGATCTCACGGGCGAGGGCCAGCACCTCCTTGCCGTCGAGGTCGAGCTCGAGGAGGGCGTTCGCGGAGCGCAGCGCCATCGTGGTGCCGTGGCCCGGCAGCGAGATGTGGATGACGTCCGCGCCCGGTTCGTGGATGACGGCCGGGATCAGGCCGGCGCGGCGCGTGCGACGGGCCGGGCCCTTGCCGAACTCGGTACGGATGGTGGCCTTCAAGGCGGTCTCGGATGGCACCTGCTCAAGTCCTCTTCACTCGTGGTGATCGTTTGGGACCCCGGCACGGCTCGGTGCTCGGGGCGGTTCACGCCTGGGCGGAACCAGATGAGCAGGCCAAGTCGATCACGCGGACCCGCCGCTGAAAAGCTTTGGACCCGCCTCGCCGAGGCAACCTACCCAGTGTACCGGCCCGCCCGGCGACGGCCAAACCCTTCGGTGAGCGCCGCCATCGTCGGCTTCAAGCCGGGAACGAATCAAACGTTCCCATCGAACAAAGACGTGACCGAGCCGTCGTCGAAGATCTCGCGGATAGCGCGCGCGATGATCGGCGCGATCGAGAGCACCGTGATCTTGTCGAGGCGCTTCTCCTCGGGCAGCGGCAGCGTGTCCGTCACGACGAGCTCCGAGATGACCGAATCCCTGAGCCGCTCGATGGCCGGACCCGAGAGCACGGCGTGCGTGCAGGCCGCGATCACCTCGGCGGCGCCGTTCTCGACGAGCGCCTGGGCCGCCTGGACCAGCGTGCCGCCCGTGTCGATCATGTCGTCGACGATCACGCAGGTGCGGCCGTGGACGTCGCCGACCAGCTCGTGCGTCTCCACCTGGTTCGGGACCGTGGGGTCGCGCCGCTTGTGGATGATCGCGAGCGGCGCGCCGAGCTTGTCGGCCCACTGGTCCGCGAGGCGCACGCGGCCGGCGTCCGGGGACACGACCGTGAGGCGGTCGCGGTCGACACGGCCGCGGATGTAGTGCGCCAGCAGCGGCATGGCCCACAGGTGGTCGACCGGGCCGTCGAAGAAGCCCTGGATCTGCGCCGTGTGGAGGTCCACCGACATGAGGCGGTCCGCGCCAGCGGTCTTGAACAGGTCCGCGACGAGGCGGGCGGAGATCGGCTCGCGGCCGCGGTGCTTCTTGTCCTGGCGCGAATAGCCGTAATACGGCGCGATCACCGTGATGGAACGCGCCGAGGCGCGCTTCAGGGCGTCGACCATGATGAGGTGCTCCATGATCGCCTCGTTGATCGGCGCGGTGTGGGACTGCAGGCAGAAGGCGTAGGCGCCGCGCACCGACTCGTTGTACCGGACGTACAGCTCACCGTTCGCGAAGGTGTAGGCGTCCATCGGGACGAGCTCGCAGTCCAGTTCGCGGGCCACCGCCTCGGCCAGTTCGGGATGCGCGCGGCCCGAGACGAGGACGAGTCGTTTATCGCTTCCATGGCTGATGATTCCGCTGCTCACGCGCGTGCCCTTCGTTCAATGGGTTGTGTGGTTGTTGTGGGGCGCCGCGGCCTGGGGCGAATGGCCGGTGGTCGCTGGGCTCTGCTTGGACGGTCTCAGGAGGTGGCTCCCGGGGCGCCCGATGGCGGACCGCCGGAACCGCTGGCACGGTGGGGTGCGTCATCGGACGGGTTTGGCGGCTGCGGGCCGACCGGCTCGTTTTCGGTTATGCCAGTAACGCTACCGGGTGCGGCGGTCTCGCGCGTGGCGCGCGCCGCCGCCTCGGCGGCCGGTGTGCCCGCCCGTTTGCGCGCCACCCAGCCTTCGATGACGGTCTGGCGCGGCTGGGACAGCGCCAGCGCGCCCGGCGGGACGTCGTCCTTGATGACCGACCCGGCGGCCGTGTAGGCGCCGGCCCCGACGGTGACCGGGGCCACGAGCATCGTGTCCGAGCCGATCCGGGCGTGCGGGCCCACCGTGGTGTGGTGCTTGTGGACGCCGTCGTAGTTCGCGAAGACCGTCGAGGCGCCGATGTTCGTACCCTCGCCGATCTCGGCGTCGCCCACATAGGACAGGTGCGGCACCTTGGCGCCCTCGCCGATGGTCGCGTTCTTGATCTCGGTGTAAGCGCCGGCCTTGGACCCCGCCCTCAGCGTGGCGCCGGGACGCAGGTAGGTGAACGGGCCGACGTTCGCGTCCGGGCCGATGTCCGCGCCGATGGCCACGACGCGGTTGACGCGCGCGCCGGGGCCCACGTGGGTGTCTTCGAGCGTGGCGCCGGGGCCCACCACCGCGCCGTGCTCGATGACGCAGCCGGTCTTGATGCGGGTGCCGGGCAGCAGCGTCACGTCCTGGTCGAGCCGGATGTCGCAGTCGAGCCACGTGGTGGCCGGATCCCAGATCGTGACGCCGTCGAGCATGGCCTGCTCCGTGAGGCGGCGGTTCAGCTCGCGCCCGACGGCGGCGAGCTGGGCGCGGTCGTTGATGCCCTGGACGGTCCACGGGTCCTCGACCATGATGGCCGCCGTGCGGGCTTGGGCCCGGTGCGCGTGGGCGATGACGTCGGTCAGGTAGAGCTCGTGCTGGTCGTTGTCCTGGGTCAGGCGCGCGATCGCGTCGCGCAGCGTGCCGGCGTCGAAGACATAGGTGGAGGAGTTGACCTCTTCGATGGCGCGCTGCTCGGGAGTGGCGTCGCGCTCCTCGACGATCTCCCGGACCAGGCCCGTGGCCGGGTCGCGGACGATGCGGCCGTAGCCCGTGGGGTCCTGGAGGCCGGCGGTCAGGACGGTGGCCGCGTTGCGGTCTTCCGCGTGGACGCGCACCAGCTGGCGCAGCGTGCCCGCGTCGAGGAGCGGCGTGTCCGCGGCCATGACGACGATGGGGCCTTGGGCGGCGGCTTGGCCGGCCGACCCCTGGGTGGCCTGGTCGAGGGCGGCCAGCGCGCACTGGGCGGCGCGGCCCGTGCCGGGGATCTCGTCCTGGTCCGCGATGATCGCGCCCGGGGCCAGTTCCAGCGCGTGGGCGGCGACCTGCTCGCGGCAGTGGCGCACCACGACGACGAGGAGCTCAGGATTCAGGCCCAGGGCGGCCGTGACCGCATGGCCGAGCAGCGTGCGCCCGGCGAGCTCGAACAGTGGTTTGGGTGTGGCTGACCGCATCCTGGTGCCCTCGCCTGCCGCGAGGATGATCACCGCTGCCGGCGTCAAAGAATCCAAGGTTAGGGCGCTTTCATGACGTGAGGATGCTCCGCGCCCGGGGGCGCGAAACCTGTGGAAGCGGACCTCAGTCTATCGCGCGCCACGGCCGGTCCTGGACGGCCGTCCGGGCGCGCCGGGCCCGGGGTGCCCGGACATAGATCGCCCGGCCAGGCAGCCGTCTATCAATTGGGGCGAACACGGCCAGCCCGACCGGGCAAGCAACATGCTAGACCGGTTCAGGCCCCTCTGGCGGAGAAAATTCTGGCAGGTGAGACGGTCAAACGATTGCGTGCCAGAAGTTTTTGGGTTAGTTGGGGAAAGTGGGGAGAAACCGGGCTTCGATGAGCTCCGCCCCGAGGATTCGAACCTCGACTACAAGGCTCCAAAGGCCTGCGTGCTGCCATTACACAAGGGCGGATCGTCCAGGCCCAGTCTGCCACGGCCGGGCTCACGAGACCAAAGGCACCACCCGTCCCAGCGAACTTGACAGAGCTATTGGTCACATCCCAGGCCCGGATGTGCCCCGAGGCTCCACGAAGTTCGCCGGACAGAGCCCCAAGACCACCAGCCTCTTGCATTTGGTAGTCCAGGAGTCTTGCAATTGGTAGCGTAGAAGTCTTGCATTTGGTAGTCTAGAGCCTGTGACCAGGTACATCGACCGCATCGTCGACGCAGAGTTGAAAGCCGTGGTTGGTGAGCTGCCCGCAGTCGC
>JAISIU010000326.1 GCA_031261885.1 Bifidobacteriaceae bacterium | reverse complement strand
GGCAATAGCGCCAAGCCGCCGATCAGCGCAGGGGATGAATGCTGAACCGGACGGCACGGCGCGGCGCACGGTGGCATCGTCCACGTTCTCGAGAGGCCCCGGCCGATTTGATGGGGATCGGGTCGGGGCGACCAGCGGGCGGTGCCCGCTCCAGGTGACTGATGGGAACACCTGGAGTGGGTGCCGCCCCTTTCTTTGCCCGCGCGCCAGAGGTGCGCGCAGGCCGAATGAATCACTCCGGTTCGGTGTAGCGGGGTTGGGTCCAGCGTTCGTCGCCGGACTCGTCCGCCGCAGGAGGAATCTCGGTCGCCGTCGTCGCCGTTGCCGCCGCGGGTGCCGGCCTGTCCGGATCGGATTCTTGAGCAGCCTCCGCCGTCGCGGTCGTCGCGGTCGTCGCGGCCGGAACCGGCGGGCAGGCGTACGGATCACTCGCGCCGTCGACGAACCCGATCTCGACCCCGAGGCCGCCGTGCAGCCCCTGCAGGACGGCGACATCCGCCCCTGACAGCCCGGCGGCCTCGCCGGCCAGCACCCGCTGGCGCAGCTCTTCGGCCTCGCGCGCCTCACGGGCGTCCGCCTCACGCACGCCGACGCCGTCGTCACGTGCCTCATAACTCGGCACGAAGACGTCGCGCGCCAGCTGTTGGACCAGGCCGGCCGCGGTGAGCTCGCCCGCGCGCCAGCTGGCCACGAAACCGCGCCACCGTCCCGGCCGCGCGTCCGTGCCCGCGCCGCCGCGTGGCCGCCCGTTGCCGAGACGCCACAGGTAGAACACCGCGAGCACGAACAACACGACGACCGCGAGGTTGCGCGCCGTGTAGACGAGCAGCATGGGCCAGTGGTTCTCAAGCAGCGGGTTGTAGTACAGCGGGTAGATGAGCTGCGTGAGGACGGCGATGGCGAGCAGCAGCCCGGCGGTCCCGGCCCACCGGCGGTTCAGCTTGCGCCAGGCCAGCGCGGCCACGACGGGCGGCGCCAGCCAGGCCATGTACTGCGGCGAGCCGACCTTGTCGGTGACGATCATGCCGCTCATCGTCGCCAGGGCCGCGATCAGCAGGGCCGTGTAGCCCCGGTGCCGTGCCCGGAAGGCGAGCCAGCCGATCAGCAACGCCAGCAGGATCAGCACGTAATTGAGCAGGTGCGCCACGACCAGCGGCGCCCCGGTGTGGGCCCCCGCCACCTCGACGCAGCCGAGGTCCGTGTTGTAGCTCCATGTTTGCTGCCCGGCGATGGCCTTGGCGAGCACGAACGGTGTGGACGCCACGGCCTCGATCTGCAGGCCGCGGTCGGACTGGCTCGTGAAGAAGCTCATGATGTTGCCGAGCGTGCCGCCCAGCAGCCAGGCCAGCCCGACTGTGACGGCCGAGACGATGAAGCACGGCAGGATCACCGTGTAGAAGCGCTTGCGGGCCAGTGCGAACAGCGAGATGACGATCGCGCCCGGCACCACTTTGATCCAGGCTCCGAGCGTCAACAGCACCGAGGCGAGCCGTGTGTGCCGGATCGCGGCGACCAGTGCCATGACGGTGATCGGCGCGATGATCGAGTCCAGGCGTGTGACGCCCGTGGACCCGAGCGCCACGAGGAACAACAACCAGAACCCGATCGCGACGTAGGCCCGCCGCGCCGGCGCCGAGGCCAACAGCACGAGGCAGGCCAGCGCGTCCAGCAGTGTCACCAGCACGAACCAGCAGCCCATGTACACGGCCCCGTTCGCGGGCGTGACGACCCCCGCCAGCCACACGGGGATCAGCGCCGCCGCCGGATAGACCCAGTTCGTGTTGATGACGGGCCATTCGCCGAGCGCCTTGCCGCGCCAGGCCCAGTACTGGTAGAGCGTGACGTCCGAGGCGCCGACGCGTTGGTAGCCGGTGCAGATCTTGTACAGGTAAAGGTGGACGGCGATGAACGCGATCAACACGATGATGCCGACCACGATGTCGCGTGTGTGGTGGTCGCGGGGCAGGACGGCGCCCGGCTGCGCCGGGGCGATGGCTGGCGCGGTTGGTGCGGAGGCGGTCACGGGTCTCGATTCGGCGGATTGGCGGTGGTGGATGGCGGGTGGGTGCTCGGCCCTCACCCGAGCGGGATCGTGACGGCGGGATCGAGGAAGTTGCCGACGAATTTCAACGCGGTCGGCTTCTCAGCGGTCCCGATGTCGAAGGCGAGGTAGCCGGTGCGCGGCTGGCCGTGGGGCAGTGGTTGGTCAAGGGTGTGGTCGTGGTACTGGATGGCGCTCTTGAGGTCGTCGCCGTAGGACTTCCCGGTGCTCGTGACGAGCTCCTGGAGGCTCGGCGGAAACGTGCCGGAGCCGTTCTTCGCTGTGTAGGTCACTTGGATTTCCATGATGACGAATTGGCCGTTCTCGGCGGTCCAGCTGTTGTTCGTGCCGATTTGTGTCAATCCCGTGAGAACGTTCACCAACTTGAGAGAGTAGTCGCCGTTCTTGAACGTGCGTCCCGTGGACCAGGCGGTGGCGCCGGGTGCGCCCGCTTTCGGCGTGGTGCCCTTGCGGGGCGTGCTCGCCTTGTGACTGGTGCTGCCAGAGGCTTTGCTGGTAGCGGTCGTGTGGGGGTGTCCGCCGATGACGTGCGTGCCCCACAGCACTAGCACGACCGCGAGCACGGCGCTCAGCGCGCCGATGCCGATCGCGACGAGCCGCCGGTAGCGCCGTGCCAGGTGCGGTGCGGCCTTGACGATGGCGGGGCGGGGGCCGGCGACGGGGGATTTGCCCGTTGGCTGTTGCTGGTCGTCCGAGAGGGGGCGGCCGTGGCTGGCCCAGGCCGGTCGCGCCGGCTGGAGCCCCGACGTGTGTTGGATGACGCCCGTCGCGATCTTGCCGGTCAGCGCGTCCAGCCCGTAGTCGCGCCGGGGCGTGGCGGGGAGCGCGGCCGTGCCGACCGCGGCGGGTTTGGCGGGTGTGACGGGGCGGTGCGCCAGCAGCTCGGCGATCTGGTCGCGTGGGATGACGGCCGTGGGTTGGGCGGGCGCCATGGGTGCGGCCGGTGCCGCGGGCCGCACCGGGCGGAGCACGGTCGTCGCGTTGGACGATGCCGGCGTGGGCGTTCGTGGTGATGTGGCCTGGGTGGTGGGCCGGTCGGCGTTCGAGGGGGTATGGCCGCGGCGGCGGGTCCGGAGATCGGGCCCGGTGTGGGCGGCGGGGACCGTGGGTGTCGTGGACGTGTCGGGGCTGGCGACCTCGGGGCGGAGGGGGGTCGGCTCTGGTTGGACCGGTGGGGTCGTCGCCGTTCGGATGGTCGTCGTCGCGGGGCGGTCCTGGGCCGTGGGTGCGACCGGTGCGACCGGCGCCGGGGCGGTGAGGGGGGCCGGAGGTTCGGCTGGCGCGGCGATGGCCGGCTGTTCCTCGGTGCGGTCGGTATCCCGGTCGGGTTCGAGGGCGGCTGGCGGCGGTTCCGGCGTGGTGTCCCGGGTGGCGGGTGGCGGGCCCGGCGGCAGCGCCGGACCGGGGCGCACGGCCTCGCCGTCCTGGTGGGATCTGAGTCCGGTGGCCGTCTCGGGCGGCCGGTGACGCCTGGGTGGGTGCGGCGCGAGGCCGGGGCGTTCGGCGCGGACGGGTTCGGCGCCGCCGGAGGCGGTGACACGCAGGCCGGAGTTCCAGCCGGACAGCTGCCAGCCGCTCGACGGTAGGGCCGTGCCCGTCTCGGGGCGTGGGGGCCGGGCGGCGTGTTCGGGGCGCGCGGCGCCGGCGGGCCGGCGGCGACGGGCCACGCGGGTGTCGCCGAGCGCGGCGGCGGCGCGCGACTCATTGGGGTGGCCTGGTTCGGTCGGCCGGGCCGTGTGTTCGGACGGCACGGTCGGCGCCGTGAGCTGCGCCTCGCGGCGTGCGCGGGCACGGACCTGGGCGCGGGTGGGCGGTGGTGGAACCGGCGGCACGGTGGGGGTGTCGGCCGGCGGACGCGTCCCTTTGCCGGTGCGGTGGGCGCGGGACTTGGTGTCCTGGGTGGGTGTGGCGCCGGGCTGCGCGGTGCGCCGCCGCGGGCCCCGCGGTAGGTGCGGACGGCTGGGGGCGAGATCCGGACCGAGGTGCGGGCCGCCATCGGGCGCCGGGGCGCCGAGCGAACCTGCAGGACTCATTTCCGCCTTTCCGGCTGCCGGGCATGGCAGCGACAGGGAATCGTGCCGCCGCGAGGGGCGCAGCGGACCACTTCGAGCGTACGGCATATGAGGCGAAATCGCCCATCAAACGTATGCGTGTGGGCTGGTGTGGCCGCTGTCACGGCCACTGGGAACCCGCTAATAGCCGGTGCTCGGGGCCGTGGGGGTGGCGGTCCCGGATTTCTTCGTCTTCTTGGTCGCGGCGCTCGGCGAGGGGGACGGCGCGATCGAGACGCCGATGTCCGCCATCGCCTGTGTGAGCGGCACGCAGCCGGGCGCCGGTGCGATGCGGTCGCCGGCGGAGACCGCGACCTCGCTGGCGGGCCGGATGCCGTTGTACTTGGCGCCGATGATGACGTCGACCACGGACGTGTCGCGGTCGTCGACGGTCAGCTTGGCGTCGTCCGGCATGTGGGTCAGCACCATGTAGGC
>JAISIU010000124.1 GCA_031261885.1 Bifidobacteriaceae bacterium | reverse complement strand
TACAAGGCTCCAAAGGCCTGCGTGCTGCCATTACACAAGGGCGGATCGTCCAGAACCAGTCTGCCACGGCCAGGCTCACGAAACCAAAGGCACCGATAGTGCCACAGGTGGGGACGCCCGGTTACCCCGGCGCGGCACACCGCGCCGCCCAGCCACGTCATCCACCGCCACGATCCATGACCTGCTGCCCCGACTTGACGCGTCGCTCGCTCACTCGCGCCGCGCTACAAGGCTCCAAAGGCCTGCGTGCTGCCATTACACAAGGGCGGATCGTCCAGAACCAGTCTGCCACGGCCAGGCTCACGAAACCAAAGGCACCGATAGTGCCACAGGTGGGGACGCCGGTTCAGGCCATGGCTTGATAGGTGGCGGCCACGTTGTCCTGCCAATCGCCCCCCGTGCCGTAACGGATGATGAGCCCGTTCGCCGTCGAGGCCACCTTGCCGCTGATGCTCTCGTAGCGGCTGCCCCAGTCACCGGGGGCCGGCGCCACCTGTGCGCCCGACGAAGTGATGGCCCGGTCGGTGTCACCGCCGACAGTGTCATCGCGCCACGAGGTGATCACGCTCGGGTCACCGCTGGTGCCTTGGACCGTGATGGTGGGCGCATCGATCGCGGCGCCATCTTCCATCTTGATGACGGCGCCCGCGGCGATCGTGAGCGTCACCCCATCTCGCGCACCGAGCCCGTTCCGGATCAACGGGACCAGCCCGCCCGCGTCGGAGAGCGTGCCGCTAGCCACAAGGTCTACATCGTTGAGGAGGAGCGCGTCCCCGGATTCGGCCGATCCGCCGACCAACTGGTTACCTGTGAGCGATCCCAGCTTGACGCATGTCTCGTCCATGTCGATCACGCCCTCGACTGGGTCGTAGGCAACCGGAACCGAGTGCGGATCGACATTGGTGAACGTGTTGTCGGTCACCGTAGCGCCATCGAGCTGCGAGGGATCCGCGCTCCCGCACTGGTCACCGGAATGGATGTAGACAGCGGCGCCATTAACGTTGTTGAACCGGTTGTTGTCGATGGTCGGCCCACCGCCATACTCGATGTCGATGGCGGCCGAACCACCGATGTCGGCGAAGCTGTCGCCCGTTACCACCGGCTGGTTAAAGCTAGTCGCGATGGCGTGGTTAGAAATCGCGGTGAAGGTCGTGTTCGTGACGCTGACCGGGATCGTGTCTCCCCCGCCCCCGGTGTCGTCGACGTCGATCGCAGTCCCCGCAGCATAGGCGAGGCAGCTGTTGGCGAGGGTGAGGGCCGCTTGGCCCGTGACGCCAAACCCAGTGCTGGCGTAGCCAAGGTTCAGGTATCGGGCATTCACTTGGCCGCCCGCGACGTCCAGGCCTGCCCAGTCGCCAGCGGCGGCGCTGTTCGCGGTGCCACTGGACACGCAGGAGAACGAACCGTCGCGGCTGAACGGCGCGGGACCGTGCTGGGTCCTGAGCCCGAGTTCCGCTTGGGCCAGATCCGTTGCCGCGGAAGCCGATTGCCCGGCTTGGGCTTCCGCGAGCGCGCTCGCCAGCGGAGCCCACGAGGCAGGCGTGTAGTTACTCGCCGGTAGTGCTTTCAAGGCACTCAGGAGCTCGGTCCACGAATCCGTGCCCGTCGAGGGCGCCGGCGACGACGTCACGCCAGATGCGGGCGTCCCGGCGTCGCGCCACGAGGTGATCGTGACGCGGCTTGACTCCGTTCCGTCGACGTCGAGGCTGCCGTACACCTCGATGCTCGCCCCCGCGGCCATTCGAACCGTGGTGCCGGGATCGATGGTCAGCGTGACGCCGGCCGGGATTGTGAGCGTGCCGCTGACCGAGTAACAGCCGTGGGACGGGTCCCAGGTGGTGCTCGCGGCGAGCGAGCCCGTCACCTGAACGCCGACGCAGGCCGGAATCGTTGCGGCTGGGCTGGGCGCCGGGACTGGCGGATTCGGCGCCACCGGCCCCAGACCGCCTGGAGCCGACTGACCACTGGTTGTGCCCGAAGCAAAGGCCTGGGACCCAAACACCGCTGACTCCGGTTGCACCACGTTTGTTTTCTTCGACTTCTTTGACACTGTCTTGTAGCCGGCCTTCTTGCCGGTGACCTTGACCTGGATACGCTTGCCGACGTCGGCCCAGCGAAGCATGTAGTGCTTGTGGGTGGCGCCGGCGATCGGCCGGCCGTTCCGGAGCCACCGGTAAGTCAACTTCACTTTGCCCGGTCCCCACGCACGCACCGCCGCGTGGAGTGTGAGGGTCTGCACCTTCATCCCCACGACCGTCGGCGTGTGCGCCTTCAGCGACCGCTTCGCCGCCCCGAGCACGGTTCCGGACGCGGCCGGGCGGATCGTTCCCGCAAGGCGACCACTCGCCGGACTCGCGGCAGCTGGCAGGGCGGGCAGTGCCATCCCGGCAGCGGCCAGCAGGACCAGGCCCACGCGAGCGGGCCGACGGATCACCTTGCCGAAGGACGCGGATACAACAGCGCACAGGCATGACACAGCGCTCATCACTGAGCCTCTCGATTCGGGGACGAAAGAGGACGGCGCCCATGATAACTCTGTCAGGAGCCTGCCCCACATCGAGCCGTTGCTCGGGTCCCGTGACCGGCTTCCCGGCCCGATTGGAGTTGAGTCCCCGATTGGCTCCATTTCGCCCCCGGAGGCGACCAATCGGGCCGCCAAGTTCGGGAGGGAGTCAAACGGTCCGCTTCACCACCGCGCGCGCCCGTCATCGCCCACCTCAAGACAAACTTCCCGGCCCAAGTGGTCACATTTCGAGCCCACATGTGACCAACCGGGCCGGGAAGTTACCCGGGACAGACCCGGACCGCCAGGCTGGGTAGAGACCCAAGACCACCAGCCAGGTCTTGCATTTGGTAGTCCAGAAATCTTGCAATTGGTAGCGTAGAAGTCTTGCATTTGGTAGTCTAGAGCCTGTGACCAGGTACATCGACCGCATCGTCGACGCAGAGTTGAAAGCCGTGGTTGGTGAGCTGCCCGCAGTCGC
>JAISIU010000287.1 GCA_031261885.1 Bifidobacteriaceae bacterium | reverse complement strand
TACGGCAGCGCCCGGTCGAGGACGTCGCGCAGGCACTCCGTCAGCACCGTGGGCGCCCCCTCGTAGCGGGGGTCGGCGTCCTGCGAGAACTGCGAGCCCACCTCGATGGGCGGCGGCGGCACGTCGTAGGAGCGGCGCCATTGCATGAATTGCGCCTCGCCGTACTCGTCGCGGATCTCCGTCTTGTTCTTACCCTGCAAGGCGCCGTAGTGGCGCTCGTTGAGACGCCAGGTGCGCTTCACGGGGATCCAGTGGCGGTCCGCGTTGTCCAGTGCGATGTTGGCTGTGGTGATGGCCCGCCGGAGGAGCGACGTGTGGAGGACGTCCGGCAGCACGCCGGCCTCGGCCAGCAGCTTGCCGCCGCGTGCCGCCTCAACCCGTCCCTTCTCACTCAGCGGAACGTCGACCCAGCCCGTGAACAGGTTCTTCGCGTTCCATTCGCTCTCGCCGTGGCGGAGCAGAACGAGGGTGTAGGTCATGGTGTCAATTGTCCACCGGCCGCGCCCCGGAAACCCGGGACTGCTGGCCCGTGTCGCCGACGCGGCCGCAACGGCCGGCCACCGGCCGAGAAAGAACGCGGCCGGGGCAGGCGCCGCGATCTCGCGCCTCCCCCGGCCGCGAGCCTGGGACCGGTGGCTCTCACCACCGGCTAACTCGGCCGCTCACCACCGCGGCCAGTTGTTCCACCAGTTGTGGCCGCTCGAGCCAGCGGCTTGGCTCACGGTGAACGTGCCGCTGGCGCCGCCCGCCGTGAACGTCATCGTGGCACTGCGCGCCGCGCCGCTGTTCCGCTGCACGAACGCCTCGACGAGCGTCGCACCACGGCCGTACCGGCCGACGGAGAAGAGGCTCAGCCACGTTGGGGCGTTCTGGACCCGGATGGTTTGACTCGAATAGATGACGAACTCCGTGCTGTCGCTGCCGGCCGACGCGCTCCACGAGGACGGCCGGATATTGAGGACCGCGGCCGGAACCGCCGTGGTAGAAGCGGGCGATGACGACGGCGGCTCAGTTGGTGTGGTCGAGGACGGCGAGACTACCGGGGGTGTGGTCGAGGCCGACGATGACGTGGGCTCGCTCGGGGTCGGTTCCGACGATGTCGGCGCGGCCGTGGGCGAGGTGGTCTGGCCCGTCATGAGCGTGGTGCCGGTCTCCTTGAGCGAGGCCGCGATCGGCATCCAATAAGACGTCACAGTGTTGCCGCCCGTCAGCGTGCCGACGGCCAGCGCCGTGCCATCCGCCTGCACCACGTACAGCGGGGAGCCGGAGTCGCCCTCGGCGCAACCGGAGGTGCCGTCAGCCGTCTGGAAGGCCAGCATGCCCGTGACGGTGTGGCTCATGCCGTCGCCGCCGTCCCTCGTGGACTCGGCCTGGAAGTGGATCGTGACGCCCGTGCGTTCGATAGTGCCGCAGACCTCCTTCTGCGTGGTCGAGCCGCGCGTGCAAACCTTGAGGCCCGCCACCGGCGCGGTTTGACCGGCCACCGTCCGGTACTGGCCCGCACCGAGGAACACCGTGGCGCTCGGCGAATCGGCCTGGGGCACCGGGAAGATCTCGGCGTCGGCGGTGACGGAAGAGGTATTCCAATACCCGCTGGCCGAGACATCGCCGAGCTCGTGGGCGTCGGCGACATTGTTATCGGCGTCCAGGTCGCCCAAGTACTCGGTATTGCCGTCCGGGCCGCAGTGGCCGGCCGTCAGGCCGTACGTGACGCCGGCCTTCTGGACCAGGAAGCCGCTGGTGCAAGCGTCGGCCGAGTTCGAGCTCACGGGGGTGAAGATGGCCTTGCCGCCGCCGCGGTACGGCAAGGACCCCTGGGTCTCGAGGTCGAACGGCTCAGCCTCGGAGGACTCGTCGATCGCGACGGTTGGCTGGTCGACGGTCGTGACCCCGGCGTCGCTGCCGGCCAGGTAGGTGGCCTGGTCACCGGTCACGACCGGAGCATCGGTCAGGCGGCCGACCTGGGTGTCAAGGCGCTTGGCCGCGGCCGTCGACGGCGCGTTGACGACCACGTCGCCCGTGGCGTAGTCCGGCGAGACCGTGTAACCGGCCTGGCCGGCCCGCTCAGCGGCCGTCGCGGCCTTCTTCGCGAGCGCCTGGACCTGGGCGCGCGAGATGGCGCGAGCCACGAGCTCCACGGGGCCGGCGGTCGCGATCCGCGCCGTCAGCCGGGCCTTCTCCGAGGCTTTCAGCCCGTAGACGCCGACCTCGAAGCTCTGCTGGTCCGGCGCGACCCACAGGTCGACGAACCGGGAGCCGAGCACGGCTTTGGCGCGGGCCGTCACGGCGTCGGTCAGCGTGGCGATCGACTGGCCCGGGGCCAGCGTGGCGGCCTGAGCGGGAGCGCCGGCGGCCGGGACGGCCTGGGACGGGATGGCGGCCAGACCGACGAGGCCGGCCGATGCGAGCGCGGCCACGGCGGCCGCGACGAGCCGCGGCGCACGGCGCCGCGTCATAGGAGTGCGATGCTTCCGAGGGATCAGGGCGCGATTCATTGAATTGTCCTTTTGGTTCGCGCGGCGCGCGCAAGGGGGTCGAAGGACACGTCATGGGCGGTGTGAGACCATGGCGGCTCAAAAGATCCGGGGGCGCGGGTCGCTGATTCCGATATAGACCTGGCACCGCCAGGGCGCCACCCTCACCGGCAGGCGGCACCGTGAGCGGTGCTCGCTCTCAACGCTAGAGCCAACGGCCCGTCGTGGCGCCTTCCCGTGCCGAGGCGGGGGCTAACCCCCCAATTGTCTGGGAAATACACGCGAGGAATCTGGGAGGCACCCGAGCTCACGGCCGCGCCGCCCGGCAAGCTCCCTCACAAACTCCAGCGTGGGCCGTCCGGCGAGTCCTCGACCTGGACGCCGGCGGCCTGGAGCTCGTCGCGGATCCGGTCCGCTTCTCCGAAGTCTTTCGCGGCACGGGCCGCCTGCCGCCGCTCGAGCGCCCCGGTCACGAGCGCGTCGAGGGCCGCCCGCTCGCGGCCGCCACCGGCCGCGCCGCCCCACCGGTCCCCGGCCGGATCCAGCCCGAGCACGTCAAGCATGGCTCTGACCTGGAGTAACGCTGTTTCCGTGGCCTGGTCATCCCCGGCCGCCAGGGCCGTGTTGCCGCGCCGCATCGCCTCGAAGACCTGCGCCAGCGCCGCCGGCACGCCGAGGTCGTCATCCATCGCGGCCACGAACTCCGGAGGGAAACCCACCGCCGAACCGGACGCTCCGGCATCGGCCGCTCCGGCATCGGGCACCGGCACGGCCGCCACCCGCTCCGCGGACGGCTGGCCGACCCGCTCCCCGGCGCGCTGCACGAAACCCGAGAGCCGCTCCCAAGCGGTGGCCGCCTCCTTCAGCGTGACGTCCGAGAACTCCATCATGGAGCGGTAGTGCCCGCTCGCGAGCGCGTACCGGACCACCGCCGGCGGATACTGCGCGAGCAGCGCGGCCGCCGAGAGCGTGTTGCCGAGCGACTTGCTCATCTTCACGCCCGCCTGCGTGATCCACGCGTTGTGCACCCAATAGCGCGCGAACCCGAACCCGGCCGCCCTGGACTGCGCCTGCTCGTTCTCGTGGTGCGGGAAACGCAGGTCGATGCCGCCGCCGTGGATGTCGAACGTCTCCCCCAGGTAGCGCCACGCCATCGCCGAGCACTCCAAATGCCAACCGGGCCGGCCCACCCCCCACGGCGTGGGCCACGCGGCCGTGGCCGGCTCACCCGGTTTGGGCGCCTTCCACAGCGCGAAATCGCGCGGGTCGCGTTTGTCGTCCTCCCCCGACTCCGCCTGGCCGGGCGCGACTTCCTCGGTCGACTTCAGCTGGTCCACGCCCTGATGGGTCAAAGCGCCGTACTCGGGGAACGAGGTGACGGAGAAGTACACGTTGCCGGGCCGGCCCTGATAGGCGTGGCCGCGATCGATGAGGCGGCGCATCAACGCCACCATGTCCGTGACGTGCGCCGTGGCATGCGGCTCATAGGTGGGCGGAATGACGCCGAGCGCGTCGTAAGCCGCCGTGAACTCCCGCTCGAAAGCCTGCGCGTGCGCCCACCACGGACGGCCCGCCGCCTTCGCCTTGGCGAGGATTTTGTCGTCGATGTCCGTGACATTGCGGATCAGCGTCACCTGGAGCCCGCGCCGCTCGAGCCAGCGGCGCAGGATGTCGAACGCGACGGCCGGACGCAGATGCCCGACGTGCGGCGACGCCTGGACCGTGGCGCCGCACAGGTAGATCCCGACCTGCCCGGCGTGCA
>JAISIU010000283.1 GCA_031261885.1 Bifidobacteriaceae bacterium | reverse complement strand
CGGCGGCCCGGGCCATTTGGTGCCCTGGAGCGAAAATTGGGGTTAGGCACGCATGAGGTAGTCGAAGGCCCCGAGCGCCGCGGTGGCGCCGGAACCGCAGGAGATGACGACCTGCTTGTACGGCTGGGTGGTGCAATCACCGCCGGCGAAGACGCCGGGCAGCGACGTGGCGCCGTGGACGTCCACGGGGATCTCGCCGCGCGGCGTCAGCTCGAGGCCGGAATCCTTCAACCAGTCGGTTGAGGCCTTCAGCCCGATCTGCACGAACACCCCGGCGACCGGGATCTCGTGCGGCGCATCATCCGCGCGGTCCTTGTAGCGCAACGCCGTGACCTTGGCGCCGTCGCCCACCACCTCGGTGGTGGCCGCCGACGTCACGATCGTCACGTTGCTCAACGTGGCCGCCTTGTCGAGCAGCACCTTGTCGGCCTTCAACTGGTCGAGGAACTCCAGCACCGTGACCTTCGAGGCGAGACCGGCCATGTCGATGGCCGCCTCGATCCCGGAGTTGCCGCCGCCGATGACGGCCACGGGCTTGCCCTTGAACAGCGGACCGTCGCAGTGCGGGCAGTACGTGACGCCCTTCTTGCGGTACTCGACCTCGCCCGGCACGCCGATGTCGCGCCACTTGGCGCCGACCGCGATGATGACGGCCTTGCCCTGGAGCTGGCCGCCGCCTTCGAGCGGCACGGTGACCGGTCCGCCATCGGCCGCGGGCACGAGACCCGCCGCGCGGTGGCCGGTGACGATCTCGACGCCGTACTCCTGGCAGTGGCTCTCGAGGCCGGCCGCGAAGTCCGTGCCCTCGATGTGCTTGACCGACGGGAAGTTCTCGATCCCGGCCGTGTCCAGCACCTGGCCGCCCATGACCTCCGCGAGGAGACCCACCCGGATGCCCTTGCGCGCGGCGTACATCGCGGCCGTGGCGCCGGCGGGCCCGCCGCCGACGACGAGGACGTCGTACGGGTCGCGCCGGCTCAGGGCCTCGAGTTCCGCATCCGCGCTCTTGGGCGCGAGCTTGCGGACGATGTCCTCCAGGGTCATGCGGCCCGTGTCGAACAACTGCCCGTTCAGGAACACGGTCGGGACGCTCATCACGCCCTTCGACTCGACCTCGTCTTTGAACTGGCCGCCCTCGATGGCCGTGTGGCTGACGGCGGGGTTCAGGGCGCTCATGATGTTCAGCGCCTGGACCACGTCGGGGCAGTTGTGGCACGTCGTCGAGAAGTAGGTCTCGAAGTGGAGTGGGCCGGGCAGCGCCTTCACGGCGGCCAGGAGGTCGGCGTCCTCCTTGGGCGCGTGGCCGCCGACGTGGAGGAGGGCCAGCACGAGGGACGTGAACTCATGTCCCATGGGCAGACCCGCGAACCTGACCCCGGAGTCCTTGCCGGGCTCCGTGATGAGGAACGACGGACGCCTGACCTTCGCGCCGGCCTCGTCCAGGGCGTCGGGGCCGTCCTCGCGCACCGTGACGAGCGGGGACTGGGCGGCCACTTCGTCCAAGAGCTCGCGGGTTTGGCGCGAGGCCTCGGACTCATCGAGCGCCGCGACCAGCTCGATCGGGTGCTCAAGGTTGCCGAGCAGGCCCTTGAGCTGCTGCAGCAGTGAGGTTTCGAGCATCGACTAGCGGCCTCAGATCTTGCCGACGAGGTCGATCGACGGGGTCAGCGTGGCGTCACCGGTGTGCCAGTGGGCCGGGCAGACCTCGTTCGGGTGCTCGGTGATGTACTGCGCGGCCTTGACCTTGCGCAGCAGTTCCTTGGCCTCGCGGCCGATGCCGTTGTCGTGGATCTCCTCGGTGCGGATCTTGCCCTCGGGGTCGATGACGAACGTGCCGCGGCGGGCCTGGCCCTCGGACTTGATGAGCACGCCGAAGTTCTTCGTCAGCTGGTGCGTGCGGTCGGACAGCATGGTGTACTGCACCTTCGCGACGGCGTCGGAGATCTCGTGCCATTCCTTGTGGCAGAACTCGGAGTCCGTGGAGCAGGCGTACAGCTCGCAGCCGGCGGCCTGGAACTCGTCGTAGTGCTCGGCGAGGTCCTCGAGCTCGGTGGGGCAGACGTACGTGAAGTCGCCCGGGTAGAACACGATCGCGCTCCAGTGGCCGAGGAGGTCCTGGTCCGTGACGTGGTCGATCAGCTCACCGTTGCGGTAAGCCGTCACGTCGAACGGCTTGATGGTCTTGTCGATCAATGACATTGATGCATCCTTTCGGGGTGTCGGCGGTGATGTGGGGACCCACCGGGTGGGTTCCGCCAGGACACGGGCGAGCTGTCGGATGGGCGGCCGGCCGCGCCTTGACCTGACCCCGAGTATATGGGCGCAGATTCGCGTTGGACTAGGCCATGTGACCGATGTCACCGGGTCAGCGGGACGGCCGGCGGCGCCGGTTCCGCGGCCCGCGACCACCCTTCATGCGAGCAGGTGTATAATATGCATATCTACGAAAGGTATGGTCGCTTGCGCCGCTACGCCCAACTCATCCTCGGCACGCTCTCCCTCTTCATCCTCGGTTTGATCTACGCCTGGTCGATCTTCTCCTCGTTCCTCGGCGTCACGAAGGTCCAATCCTCGGTCATCTTCTCGACGACGATGATTTGCCTGTGCGCCGGCTGCGTCATCGCGGCCCGCCTCACGGCGCGCTTCACGCCGCGCGTCTCGGTCTGGGCCTCGGCCGCGGGCCTCGCGATCGGGTTCGTCGGCACGGTCCTGGCCACGCGCGGGGCCACGCCGCCGTTCGCGGTCCTGTTCGTCTTCTACGGCGTCATCGTGGGCCTGGGCTGCGGTTTCGGCTACAACGCGATCATCACGACCGTGAACCTGTGGTTTCCCGACAAGCTCGGCCTCGCCACCGGCGTCCAGCTGCTCGGCTTCGGCCTCTCGGGCCTCGTGCTCGGCACGGCCGCCCACCGCGCCCTCGGCGCCTTCGGCTGGCGGGCCGTCTTCCTGGCGGTGGCGGCCGTCGGGCTCGTCGTCATCGCGCTCGACGCGTGGCGCATCAAGGCGCCGCGCCCCGACGAGGCGCTACAGCTGAGGGCCCGCGCCCAGGAGAAGGCCCAGGCCCGCGCCGCCGCGAAGGCCGCCAGGGCCACTGGCACGCCGAACGCCCGGGCCGCCAAGCGGGCCCTGAACGCCCAGGCCAAGGCCCAGGCCCGGCGCGCCTCGAACACCACCTTGCCGGGCCAGCGCCGCCGCGCCGACCTCGTCGTCTTCTACATCTGGCGCACGCTCGGCATGGCCGCGTGCGTCACGCTGGTCGGCAGCTCGGGCGGCAGCGCCCAGGGCCTCGGCGCGAAGGCCGGCCAGGCCGCCCTGCTGGTCGGGCTCGTCGCGGCCGCCAACGGCATCAGCCGTGTGACCTCGGGCCTCATCTACGACCACACGTCGATCCGGGCACTCATGGGGATCGTCTCCGTGCTCATGATCGCGGGCTGCGCGGCGGCCGCCACCGCCTGCGCCACGCACCAGGTGTTGCTGTTCTGCCTCGCCGCCATCGTGCTCGGCTACTCCTACGGCACGTTCTCGCTGTGCGCGGCCACCTACGCGCGCGAGCGCTTCCCCGTGGCCCGCTACCCGATGGGCATGGCCTTCCTGAACACGGCCATGGCGTTCGCCTCGTTCACGTCGATGGGCGTGGTCTGGCTCGGTGCGCACACGGGTGGGGACCTGACGGTCTACCTCGTGTTCAG
>JAISIU010000189.1 GCA_031261885.1 Bifidobacteriaceae bacterium | reverse complement strand
CCGAACCGCGCGGCGCCGATCCTCGTCATCGGCGGCGGCCTCGTCGTCGTCATCGCCGTCGTGGCGCTCGTGGTCGGGTTGTGGCACGGCCACTCGACGCCCGCACCCGCCGCGCTCGCGACCACTTCCCAAACCGCCCAGGCCGGCCACACGGCATCGGCCAGCGCCCAACCCGCCGACACCGCGACCGACCAGCCCACCGCACCGAGCCAAACGGCGGCGCCCACGGCCACGGGCGGCGCGACCGCGACGACCACCGCCCAACCCGCCCCAGCCGGCACGGAAAGCGTCGACCCGGCCACGGGCTGCCCCAAGGTCGTCTCGATGTTCGACTCCGGCTACACCGGAGAGACGCCCTACCGCGACCCGTCCAAACTCAGCGCCTTCCAAACAACGGCCTGCCTGACCAGCGCGATCACGGACCTGAAGAAGTACAGCAACACGAACGCCGTAGGTGACGAGGTGTGGGCCGTCGTCTCGATCCGCGACGACGACGCCTTCTACCGCGTGCGCCAGGACAGCTCGAAATACTGGTGGTTCTGCGTCCGCGGCGACTCCCTCGACGACTGCATCAAGGACGACAACGACGGCCGCTTCGACACGATGGTCCCATTCCACCTGTCCGACATCGACCCGGCCGCGATGGGGAAGGTCCTGGCGCTCGCGCCGCAACGGATCGCCGCCAAGGGCCTCACCGGGGTCACCGACATCCGCCTGAGCGTCACGGCCGCGAAAGCCGACGCGGGCGGCGCGGCCGTGGCCCCCGCCTCCGCCATCACGCTGCGACTCCAGATCGAGGCCGCGAACGGCAACGACACCTCGAAGTACACGGTGACCGGCGCACCGAAGCCGTGAGCGGCCGGAGCGTGTGGGAGTTGGGAGTAGCGTCAAGACAGCAACATGGGAGGAGCACCATGAACCAGACGCTTGACGCCATCGGGCGGCGCTATGCCTGCCGCTCATTCCAGGAGTCGCCGGTGCCGCGCGACACGCTCAAGGAGATCGCCCGGGCCGGCCTGGCCGCTCCGAGCGCGATGGGCCGCGAGCCGTGGCGCTTCATCGTCGTGGAACGGACCGACGTGATGACCGCCGTGGGCGACGCCGCCGCGAAGGGATTCGGCAAGGCCAGCGCCGCCGAGATACTGTACGGCGCGCCCGCCATGATCCTCGTGGCCGGCCAGGAGCCGGAAGGGCCGTTCACGGGCGTGGACGTCGGCATCGCCACGGGCCTGCTGACGGTCGCGGCCACGGCGCTCGGTGTCCAATCCTGCGTGGTGGCCTCGCCGCAGGCCGCGTTCCAACAGGACCCATCGCTGGCCGCCCGCGTGGGCGTGCCAGCCGGTTTCAAGGTCTGGCTGGCCGTGCTGCTCGGTTACGAGGCCAGCTGCACGCCGAAGGCCCCGCACCCGCTGGACCCCACGAAAATCATCTGCGCCTGAGCCGGGCCTCGCGCTCAGCCCGGCCGGAAAGCGTCCGATGCCGGGCGGTTGCCCCGCGCGGGGTGGTCGCCATTCGCGGCCGCTGAGCCGTGCGGGAACGGATCCGTCGCTCAGAACGAGTGGGGCTGGGCGCTGGCGTGGGCCGTCAGCGCCTTCCACACGTGCAGCCGCTGAGTGGCATTGAGCCCGAAGGGTGAGATCTGGCCGCCCGGTCGCCTCGGGTCGGCGTAGTAGACGGCGATGACACGCGCGAGTGAGACGCCCATGGCGTAGTGCTCGACGCGCGTGATCCCAGCGAACGGGATGACGCGGTCCCGTGACGGCGGGCGATGCACGATGACGCCGTCCTCGCCGATCGCGACGTGCCAACGGGCGAACCACGCGAAGCCGATCACGGGGCTAATCGCGATTAGAACCAGTGCGACGGCCAGCAGGCCCCACAAGGGACCGGCGGAGCCCGGGCTGGCCAGAGCGATGACCGCCATGAACAGGCCGACGCACCACAGGCCGATCGACCAGCCGCCCAGCGGGAACAGTTTGGCTCCGGCCCCCGGGCGCAGGAGCTCGCCGGGCGGGAACGTGTTGGGGCTGTGACGGTCCGGCTGGTTGGGCTCCTCGAGCGCGTCCGGGTCAATGTCGAAAGGTTGCGTCACGTGGCCATCCTTCCGCCTCGGTCCCGCTCCGAACCGGGGATCAAACCGGCCTCGTGCGCGAGTTCCCGGGCGGCGATCTGGTCGCGTTCGAGCTCTTCGGGTGACATGTGCTCGCGCTGGGCGCGGTACCGCTCGGTTCCGGCGCTGACACGCTTCAGGAAATCGGGTACTTCGAACAGGTCTCGGAATGGCCGCTTGCCGGCGAGGATGCCATCAATGACGTCCTGAGCCTCCTGGTCATCGGTTTCCTTGCGCAGCTCCGTCAGCACCGCCGCGATAAAGCTGTTTGCCTTGGAACCGGGCGGGCTGTAGTCAAGGATGCGGACAGGGGGCTTCTCCGGCGTGGCGCCCGCGCCGATGCCCGTGTAAAACGGTGAACCGGTCACGGAATCTGCTCGATCGGGATGTCGAGGGCCGAGCTGGGTAACGGCACCTTGCTCATGCCGTTGACCGCCCCGAGATAGCCAGCGGTGAGGCCCGTGGCTCCCCGGACAATTCCCCACATGATGTCGAGGGCGTCGGAGACCGAGCAGAAGGTGTCGACGATGGCGACGGCAGTCGCGCTGGCGCCGAGGGCGCCTGCGACGGCGCCGAAACCAGTCCAGGAGAAACTGACGCCGGCCGCGAGGCAGGCCGCGAGCACCATGAGCTGGGTCAACGCCGTGCCCAACAAGCTTTGGATTTCTTCGGCTTGTTCGTACATGCCCGTGGCGACGGCATCGAACTGGCTCGCCAGGCTCTTGAGTGCGTCGGTGTTCTCGCCGATCGCGGTTTCGAGGGTCGTGAGGTACTTGTCCGCCATGTCGGCGGCCGGGCCGCTCCATTCCGCGATCATCGAGGTGTGGGCCGTGTGGATGTCTGTCTTGAGGTCGTCAGAGAACGTCGAGAGGTGTGTGAGGGCGTTTGACGCTTTCATTACCGCGTTCCAATCGCCACACAGGTCCTTCTTGATGTTTTCGATAGCCTCGCGGGCGGGCGGGACGAACTCAATGGCAGCGATGAGCCAGGCGCCGGGATTCAGTAGGTCGGCGGCTATCGCGAAGCAGGTGTTCACGAGGTCGGGCAGCGGGGTAGATGTGGTTGGTTCGGGCAGGTCGTCGGACGGTTCTGCCATGGTTCAGCCCTCCATCTTCTTGCAGAGCGCGTTGAGCGCGTCGATGCGGTTCTGCTCCGACTTTTGGAAGAAGGTCGAGACGTTGTCCAGCTCGGTGCCGGTGCCGGTGACGAGGTTGGCGATCGTCGTGAAGGTGCTGTTGACCGCATCACGCGCCTTGTTGGCCTCGCCTGCGAAATTCGCGAACATGCCGTCGCCGGCGCCGTTGAGACCGACCCACGTGTTCGCGTAGGTAGCGGCGGCTGGCACCTCGGTGCCCAACTGGTGGATGCGATCACCGTCCTTGGTCATCTCATCGGTGTTGTACTTGTAACACACGTTCAGGTCCTTCCGTTGGGGGCACCACGGTGTCGGCGAACTGTGCTGCTACTGGTCTTCGAGAAATGCGGCGGGGACCATGCGTCGATCCCCTGAGCGCGTTCTTGAGCTTACTAAACCGCGCGGTGCGGTGGGTGGAACGCGTTTCGCTCTCAGACAGTCCACAGCAGGCTCATGGAAGACTGGCTCAGGTGCGGCAATCCGGTGCGACCCCCTGGTCCGGTCAGGCCTTGGTTCTGTCGGGTTTGTTCGGGGGCTGGGCGCTGGCGTGGGCCACAAGCGCGTCGTAGACCTCCGTGCGCTGGGCGTTGCTGAGGCCGGCCGGCGGCACCTTGAGGACCGTACCGGCCGGGTCGTCGTAGTACACGGTGATGATCTCCGAGAAACCGAACAGCGGGATGTGCCGCGTGACATGGTTGATACCCATGAATGGCACGCGGCGGTCCTCGGTGGGCGGCCGGTGCACGATGACGGCGTCCGCACCGATCCGAACCGTACGCTGGGCGAACAGCGTGCAGCCGAGGCCCGGGTTGACGGCGACGAGGATGAGGCCGAGCAACAGGAACTTCCAGCTCTTCGCGAAGTCCGCGTGCGGTGCGGCCACGGAGATCACGATCAGCACGAGGCCCGCGCAGTACAGCAGGATGGACCAGCCGCCGAACGGGTACAACTTGCCCGCCCCGGACGGCGTGAGAACGCCCTTGGGTGCGGTAATCGCCTTGTCGGTCCGTGCCATGCGCACAATCTCCTCCTCGCACCCGTGAGCCGGCCACTGGCCGAATCATCGTGTCGCGCCCGGTCCTGGCCGGACGCGTTGGCCCGTGGCGGGCCGCGCGCCGTGCCAGCCCAGCCTAATCGCCGCGCCAGGCCCGGACGTGGGACCGGTGGTGCTGTGCCCCCGATCGGTGTCCGATGCCGGCACGCTGCCGCGCCGCGGCGCCGGCGCCCAGCTCGCGGCCAGGCAGGCGGGATAAGCTGCCCGAGTAACGCCACGAATACGTGGCGGGCCAACGAAGACATTGGAGATAAGGCGATGAAGCTGGAAATGAATGGCAAGGCGCTCGCGGCGGCCGTCGTGGCCGCGCCCGTGGCTACCGTGCTGGGCCTCAACCAGTACGCGAAGCGGCTGGTCGCGACGCCGGAGGAGCAGGAAAAGGCCTATCCGGGAGACGACCTGCTCGGCGAGCAGTCCGTCAGTGGCGGCGCGCTCGCGATCGACGTGGACGCCCCGCCCGAAAAGATCTGGCCGCTGCTGCTCCAGCTGGGCCAGGACAAGGCCGGGTTCTACAGCTTCTCCCGGTTCGAGCGCATGGCGCACTTCGTGATCCACAACACCTACGAACCGCAAGAGCGTTGGCAGCACCTCCAGGTTGGCGACTGGGTGTTCTACGGGGCGCAGGGCGTGGGCCATCAGATCGCGCTCATGGAACCGAACCGATACCTGGTCGGCGTGTCCGACACCCGCAATCCGCCGGCCCGCGAGGGCGCCATCGCGTGGTGCCCGCCGGGCCTCGACATGTATGCCTGGACGTGGGGATTCTTCATGGAGCCCCGGCCGGGCGGGGGCACCCGGTTGATCTCCCACACGCGCGTCGCGCTGTCCCCGGCGGAGGCGATGCCGCTTCAGGCCAAGGCCGTGGTCGGCGGCTGGGGCTGGTCGAGCGGCGTGATGACGACCCGCATGCTCCAGGTCATCAAGAAGTGCGCCGAGGGCCGCCGCTCCGGGCTGTTGTACGCCCTCTACGACGGCTACGCTCGCTTCTGGGACCGCATCTGGGGCGCTCACCTGCCGCGCTGAGCTGGGTTTTCGCTGTGCTCGGCCGTCGGCGCACGATGTCGGCGGCCGGGCCGGGCGGGAATGTTTCCAGCGAATTTCGTGGCCGGTGGTATAATGAATTACCGTGTCAAATTCCCAGGCGGAGACTCCAGCGGATAACGGACCGGACAATAATCAAGCGAAACAACCGAACCCTGAACCGAACAATCCCGAAGAACTCGCTTCCGGAAAAGTGAAATTGTGGACGCGCCCGTACGTCATGGTATTGGCGCTGAACCTCTTCAGCTCCATGGGCGCCTGGATGTTGCCGAATTTCCTGCCCGTCTATATTCATAGCCTGGGCGCGCCGAATTGGATGCTCGGTTGGCTCACGGGCGCCGCGTCGATCGCGAGCATTATGGCACGGCCCGTCAGCGGACAACTCGTTGACCGCTTCGGACGGCGCGGTATTCTCGTGGTCGGCGTCGTCGGGATGGCGCTCTCGAATGCGGCACTCATCTTCATGCCGCTAGTGGGAGCGATCCTCGCGATGCGATTTATCCAGGGGATTTTCTGGGGCGCCACGAACACCTCGACCACCACCATCGTGACCGACGTCCTGCCCAAGTCGCGGTTCGCCGAGGGTATGGGGTACTTCGGTATGTGCTCGTCGGTGGGGCTCGTGATCGCCCCCGCCCTGTCGCTGTGGCTGTATTACAACTACGGGGAGAAGTTCTCGGTCGGCGCCACGTCCCTGTTCTTCGTCGGGTCCTTCATCCTGAGCTTCTTCGTCGTGGCGCAGCGGCGCGGTGCGCGGACCACGGGCGCGCGGGC
>JAISIU010000183.1 GCA_031261885.1 Bifidobacteriaceae bacterium | reverse complement strand
GCCGAGTTCGACTACGGCACGGACATGGATCAGGCCAACGAGAAACTGACCACGGCCCTGGCCAGGATCAGCCGCCAGCTGCCCGACGACGTCCAGACTCAGGTCGTCACGGGCTCCCTGAGCGACTTCCCGATCATTCAACTGGCCGTGGCCGGCGACGACCAGACGAAGCTCGCCAAGGACGTCAACGATGTCCTCCAACCCAAACTGAAACAGCTCGACGGCGTCCGCTCGGCCGACGTCGCCGGGTTCGGCGACCCGCGCATCACGATCACACCGGACCAGGCCAAGCTCGCCCGCGACAAGCTGACCACGTCCGCGTTGATCTCGCTGCTGAAGGACTACGGCATCACGCTGCCGGCCGGCACGGTCGGCGACAGCACCACGGCCCCGCAGCTCACGCTCTCGGTCCAGTCCGGCAGCGCGTTGACCAGTGTGAGCGATGTCGCAGCGCTGCCGCTGCGGACGCCATCGGGCGCCGTCGTGGCACTGTCCGACGTCGCCACCGTGACGCAGGGCACGGCTCCGGCCACGAGCACGTCGTGGCTCGACGGCCGCGACGCCGTCTCGATCTCGATCTCCGCCGACCCGGACGCGAACACGGTCAGCGTGTCGAACGAGGTCTCCGACCTCGTCAAGCAGCTCGCTCCGGCGTTGGCGGCCGACGGCGTCACGGCGAAGGTCGCCTACGACACGGGCCCGTTCATTTCCGACTCGATCAGCGGGCTGACCGAGGAGGGCGCGCTCGGGCTCGGCTTCGCCGTCATCGTGATCCTGCTGTTCCTGCTGTCGATCCGCTCGACCGTGATCGCCGCCTTGTCGATCCCGCTGTCACTGCTCGTGGCGTTCATCGCGATGTACGCGACGGGCGACACCCTGAACCTGCTGACCCTCTCGGGCCTGACGATCGCCATCGGGCGCGTCGTCGACGACTCGATCGTCGTGATCGAGAACATCTCCCGCCACCTGACCTACGGCGGGGACAAGCGCACCGCGATCATCGACGCGGTCAAAGAGGTGGGCGGCGCCATCGCCGCCTCGACGGTCTGCACGATCGCAGTGTTCGCGCCGATCGCCTTCGTCGGCGGACTCGTCGGCGAGCTGTTCCGGTCCTTCGCGCTGACGCTGGCCGTGGCGCTGGCCGCCTCACTGCTCGTCGCCCTGACGATCGTTCCGGTCCTGTCCTACTGGTTCATGAAGACGCCGGTCTGGATCGACGAAGCGGACCAGACCCACCAGCGGGAAGAGGCCGTCGCGAAGGAACGCCGCCGGCTGTGGCAGCGGGCCTACGTGCCCGTGCTGCGCGGCGCACTCCACCATCCCGTCGTCGTCGTGCTAATCGCGATCGTCATCCTCGGCGGCACCGCGGCCGGCGTCCCGTCGATGGCCACGAACTTCCTCGGCTCCATGGGCATGGACACCGTGACCGTGACGCAGGACTTCCGGCCGGCCACCTCGCTGGCCGAGCAGGACGCCGAGTCGAAGCCCGTCGAGGCCGCGATCCGCGGCGTCGCGGGTGTCGAAACCGTCCTCACCGAGGTCGGTTCGGATTCCGGGCTCGGCGGCGGCACGCCGTCCGCCAGCTACTCGGTCACGCTCAACGAGAAGGCCGATGCCGACGCCGTGACCGACCGGATCCGCGACGCCGTGCGGCACCTGTCCGGGACGCAGACGACGTCGATCACGGTCCAGGGCGCGGACCAGGGGCTCGGCACGAGCACCGTCGACCTCCAGGTCACGGCCACAAGCGAGGCCACGCTCACGACCGCCGCCGACCAGGTGCTTCAGGCGTCGAAGAAGCTTGCGCACCAGTCCGGCGCGACGAGCGACCTCGCCCAGAACATGCCGACCGTGCACGTGGACGTCGACCGCGCCAAGGCGGCCGCCGCCGGGCTCACCGAAACGCAGGTCTCGACCGCCGTCGCCGCCGCCGTGGCCCCGACCACGCTCGGCACGATCCAAACCTCCGCAGGCTCGACCGACGTCGTTCTCTCCTCCACCACGCCGCCGGCCGACCCGACGGCGCTCGCCCAGCTGCCCCTCCTCCAGACCGCCGCCGGCACGCTGACGGTCGGCGACGTCGCCACGGTCTCGCGGGTCTCGGAGCCTGCGACGATCGAGCGGATCGACGGCCAGCGCGGCGCGACGATCTCGCTCACCCCGAAGGGCCAGGACCTCTCGGCCCTGACCTCGGAGGTCCGCACGATGATCGACACCCTGAAGCTGCCGGCCGGCGCGTCGGTCGAGGTGGGCGGCGTCGCGAAGCTGCAATCCCAGGCGTTCCGGTCGCTCGGGCTGGCCGTGGCGATCGCCGTCGCGATCGTGTTCATCGTCATGGTGGCCCTGTTCCACTCCTTGATCCAGCCGTTCATCCTGCTCCTGTCGATCCCGTTCGCGGCCACGGGCGCGCTCGGCATGTTGTTGGCGACGCGGACGCCGCTCGGCGTCGCCCCGCTGATCGGCCTGCTGCTGCTCGTCGGCATCGTGGTGTCTAACGCCATCGTCCTGATCGACCTCATGAACCAGTACAGGCGGGCCGGCCGGCCCGTCGAGGAGGCGATCGTCGAAGGCGGGCGCACCAGGCTGCGCCCCATCGTCATGACGGCCGCCGCCACGATCTTCGCGCTCCTCCCCATGGCGTTCGGGCTGACCGGCAACGGCACGTTCCTGTCGCGGCCGCTCGCGCTCGTCGTGATCGGCGGGCTCGTCTCCTCCACGCTGCTGACGCTGCTCGTCATCCCCGTCTTCTACCAGTGGGAGGCGCGCGGCCGCGACCGGCGCGACGCCCGCCGGGCCGCCCGGCTGGAGCGGCGCCGCCAGCAGCGCATCGCGCAGCGCGCCGCAAGCGTGGGGGCCGCCGCCGCGTTTCCGGCGGTTCCGGGGGTGGCCGATGCCGGAGCCGCGCCCACGTTCGCCGCGCCCGTTCCGCTCGGCGCACCGGGCGCGTGGGCACCAGCGCCACTGGCTGTTCCGCCGGCGCCGCTCGCGCCGCCGGTCTCACCGCCAGCCTCGCCATTCGGCACGATGGCGGGACTAGCCCAGCCCGCGGGCGGCGCCCCCGTGTGGCCCGTCGCGCAGCCGCCGGCCTCCGGCCCCATCACCCTGCCCGTCCCGGGGTTCCCGCCGGCGCCAGCTGCCATCCCGAAGTCACCCACGGCCCCACCGGCCACGCCACCAGCCGTGGCCGAGTTTGGCCCGGTCTACGTCGGCGAACCGTCGCCATTGCCGCGCCCACCGGCCCCGCCCACACGGATTTCCGTCCGGTCCGAACCCGCCACGCCGGCATCGGACACCCAACCGATTCCAATGGGACCCCACCACGCCGCGCCGCCCGCCGAACTCGGTGCGCCGACATCAGACACCCCTGCCGCCGCACCGACCGACACCGCGACCGCACCCGTGGGGAATCTCACACGCCCCGAAGCGACCACTGTCGAGATGCCGCGCGCCGACGCCCCAGCCGGTAGCCTTGAGCCTGCCCCCATACCAGGGGCGGTGCGCCCCGCGGCCCAACCCACCGCGCCGCGCATCCCGAACCGCCCCGGCTTCGTGCCACCGCGACTCGTGCGCACCGGCGAACCCGGGGACGGCACGAGCGCGCCGGCCATCTCGACTGCGGACCAGGACGCCGGCCAGGCGCCCCGCCGCGGCCGTCACGCCGCCGGCCCGCCCCAAGACGGCCGCTGGGCCCCTCAGTCTCAGCGACACAATGAAAGTGAATATGACGACTAACGAACCGAGCCCGCCCGGCAAGCGAACCGGCCATGACGGTGGCCCAACACCGACCCCCGCCATGGCCTACCCTCCGAGCATCCGCCGCCATCGCTGTAACACCCGTTGCAACCAACCCGCCAAAGGCGTACGGTTGCAGCGGTGCTCTCGGGGGCGTAACGTTGCGCCCGATAGCGGACCAGGCGTGGCCCTCGTCATCGGCGCGCGGGTCGCGCACGCGTGCGGGCGGCCATTCGCGCCGAGGCGTCGGGGCTGGACG
>JAISIU010000155.1 GCA_031261885.1 Bifidobacteriaceae bacterium | reverse complement strand
TCCCACACGCGCGCCACCCACGCCGGTTTGCTGGCCGGCACCACCGTGGTCTGGACCGGGCAGCGGCCCGGCGGCAGCTCGTCGAGGACGGAGACCTCGAGGTCGCCGAACACGGTCATGGCCAGTGACCTGGGGATCGGCGTGGCGGTCATCACGAGCATGTGCGGCGGGACGGACCCGCGTGTGCGCAGCACGTCGCGTTGTTCGACGCCGAACCGGTGTTGTTCGTCGACGACGACGAGCCCGAGGCCCCGGAACGCGACTGGGTCCGAGAGCAGCGCGTGCGTGCCGATGACGATGTCGGCGCGGCCGTCGCGCGCGGCCGCGAGCGCCTCCCTCTTCTGGGCCGTGCCGAGGCTGCCGGTCAGGAGCGTCACCGTGACCGGTCGCGTGCCGTCCGCACCGCGGCCGATGTCGTCGCTCACCTCGGTCTCACCGTGGCCGATGCCGGACGGCTGGTCCTTCTCCGACCTTCCTTCCGGGGTGGTGACGGCCGCGCCGTCCGGTGCGCCGGCATCGTCGGCGAAGTCTTCTTGTGCCTGTTCCACGAGGTCGCGGGCCGCCAGTGGGCCGAGCAGCTGCCGGATCGACCGGTAGTGCTGGCCGGCCAGGACCTCGGTGGGGACGAGCAGCGCGGCCTGGCCGCCCGAGTCGACCACCTGGAGCATGGCCCTGAGCGCGACGACCGTCTTGCCGGAGCCGACGTCGCCCTGGAGCAGCCGCTGCATGGGGTGCGTGGCCGCCAGGTCCTGGGCCAGCTGGTCTCCGACCTTGGCCTGGGCGCCGGTCAGCCGGAACGGCAGGTGGGCGTCGAAGGCCGCGAGCGCGCCGCCGGGGCGGCCGGGCCGGGCGGCGGCCGCGAGGCCCGGGGTGCCGGCGCGGCGGCGGGCCAGAGCGGCCTGGAGCACGAAGGCCTCTTCGAGGCGGAAGCGGGCGCGGGCCCGGAGCCAGTCGGCTTCCGAGGCGGGGGCGTGGATCTGGGTGAGCGCCTCGGCGAGCCCGGGCAGCGGCCCGGCCACGGCCGTGTCTCCCGGCAGCCACAGGCCGGCGGGCGGGTCCGCCAGCAGCGCCGGCGGCAGCGGGTCCGGCAGGCCGGGCGGCATCATGCCGAGCACGAGCCGGATGGTCTGCCCGATCTTCCAGCTGGGCAGTTTCGCGCTGGCCTGGTAGATCGGGATCGGTTTGGTCGCGTCCAGCACCGCGGCCTCGGCGTCCGTCTTCTCGCCGAACATGAGTTTGTCCGGGTGGGTCAGCTGGAGGCGGCCGCCATAGACGCCGACCGTGCCCGTGAACAGGCCCTGGCGACCGGGTTCGAGCTGCCGCAGCGTGTAGTCCGCGATGTGGCGCTGGCGGAAGAAGAAGGTCAGGTCCAGCGGCCGCCCGGTGGCGTCGGTGACGATGGCCGTGAGCCGGAACCCCGGCCTGGACCGCATCGGCACGAGCCCCGAGTCCTGGACGCGGGCCAGCACCGTGACGTGCTCCCCCACCTGGAGGCCGCCGAGGTCCGTGAACCGGCCCGGTTGGTCGTAGCGGCGCGGGAAGTGGCGCAGCAGGTCCTCAACTGTCTGGAGTCCGAGCGCGTCCAATGCCTTGGCCGCGGCCTTGGAGCTCACGACGCGCGTGAGCGGGCGGGCCAGCCAGCCGGCGACCCCGGCCGCGGGCGCGCCCGGGGCGGCGACGGCGGGCGCGGCGGCCGGCGGCGGGGTCGCGGAAGAGCTCATGGCTCAAGGCTAGCCAGGGCCTGTGACAACAATTCCCCGCCCTCGCCACGCGGGCCGCCCGCGCCGCGGCGGCCGCGACGGGCGGAACGGCACATTTGGGGCGGAAGGCACCTTTGGCCTACACTGTTGAGGTTGTCTGCGCTGCTGGCGCGGGCGCTCATAGCTTTTCACCACCCAGGAGGGAACCGATCGTGGCTGCACACTGCGACATCTGCGGCAAGGGGCCGGGCTTCGGCAACAACGTGTCCCACTCGATGCGGCACACCAAGCGCCGCTGGAACCCGAACATCCAGACCGTCCACACGAAGGTTGGCGGCACGCCCAAGCGGCTCAACGTTTGCACGCGCTGCATCAAGGCCGGCAAGGTGGTCCGCGCCGCCGCCTGAGTTCCAGGCTGGCACGTCGCCATCGGGCATCGTGAACGCGCCGGGAGGCTAGGTCCTCTCGGCGCGTTTTTGCTGCCCGGACGCGGCCGCCGCCCCGCTCGCCCGCCGCGCGCCGCGGGTCAGCGCAGACCCGTGGGCCGTTCCAGGGCCAGCGTCAGCAGCTCAGTGATGAGCGACTCGTAGTCCATGCCGGCCGCCTCCCACATGCGCGGGAACAGGGAGAACGGCGTGAAGCCCGGGATCGTGTTGATCTCGTTGATCAGCACCTCGGGCCAGCGCGCCTCCGGCGCGGCCGTCTTGGCGGCGGGCCGGTTCTGGGCTTTCGCCGCCTTCGTGTCCGATGCCGGCGCCTCGCCTTCCGCGGACACGTCGCCACCGGCGGTCCCCGCCTTGGCGGCGCCGCGCGTGCCGGCGGGCTGGATCGCGGCCGCGCCCTTCTTGGAACGGTTGCGCTTGCGCTTCTTGCGGCTCTTGGTCTGGCCCGTGCCGCCGGCCTTGCCCGTCGGTTCGGGCTCGGGCGCCCGGGCGGACGCGGTGGCCGCGCCGTCGGCCGAGGTCAACGCCGCCGTACGGGCCCTGGCCTTCGGGTTCTTGCCGCCCGCTTTACTGGACTTCTCCGCCTCACCGGACTCGCCGTCATCGGCGGCTTTCCCGCCCGCGGAAGGACCGCCATCAGACGTTTTCTCCAAACCGGTCCCGCCGGCATCGTCCGTTTTCCCGGACTGGTCCGGCGCCGGCACGCCGCGCGAGGGGTCGTAGAAGAAGTCGACGCGGGCCATGCCCTCGCCGCCGATTGCCTCGAAAGCGCGCACCGCCATGTCGCGGATCTGCGCCGCGATCCGGTCCGGCAGGTCCGCCGGGCAGTCGAGCCGCACGGCGTCCTCGTCCTGGTACTTGGCGGCGAAGTCGTAGAAGTCGTGGCCCTTGACCACGGTCACCTCGGCCGGGAAGGCGGCGTGCGGAACCTTCCCGGGGTGCCCGCCGAGCACGCCGCATTCGATCTCGCGGCCCTGGACGGCGGCCTCGACGAGGACACGGGGGTCGTGCAGGCCGGCCGTCTCGACGGCGGAGACGACGTGCTCGCGGCGTGTCACCTTCGTGATGCCGAGGCTGGAGCCGGTGCGGGCCGGCTTGACGAACAGCGGGAGGCCCAGGGCGTCGATCTTCGCGCTGAGCTCCGGGTCCGAGGGGTCCCACGTGCGCACGTCGAGCAGCACGTACGGGACGACGGGCAGGCCGGCGTCCTCGAAACGCTGCTTGGCGACGGCCTTGTCCATGGCCATCGCGCTGGCCAGCACCCCGGGCCCCACGTAGGGGATGTCGAGGAGGTCGAGCGCGCCCTGGACCGTGCCGTCCTCGCCGTACGGGCCGTGGAGCAGTGGGAACACGACGTCGACGCTGCCGAGCGAGCCGAGCACGCCGGCCTCGTCGACGACGCGCCACTCGTTCGTGAGCGAGCTGGACGGCAGCACCACCTCGGGGCCGTCCTCGGGCACAACGGGGAACGTCCCGTCCTGGGCCACGGACCACATGTCCGGGTCGTCCGCGGCCAGCGTCCACTTGCCGGACGGCGCGATGCCGATCGGCACGACGTCGAAACGGTCCCGGTCGATCGCACCGAGGAAGCCCCCCGCGGCGATGCATGAGACCGAGTGTTCGCCGCTGCGGCCGCCGAAGACGAGGGCGACGCGCGGTTTGGAATCGCTGGAAGTTGGGGTTGTCGTAGGCATCGCGGCTAAGCCTACCTGCGCTCCCGGCCCATCCCGGCATGGCACGGCGTGCCGACACTTACACTGGGCGGCATGACTTTTGCCCAGAACCAGTCCGGTCCCGTCCGGCGGCCGGCGGCCGCCACCGTGCTCGTGGACGCCGGCCGGCCGCCGCGCACGCAGGGCGCGCCGCTCAACCCGGCGATCGTGCTGACCTCGACGTATTTCTCGCGCGGCGTCCCGGGTCCGGGCGAGATGGTCTACACGCGCGACGACACCGAATCGTGGCAGGCGCCCGAACAGATCATCGGCCAGTTGGAGGGCGCGGGCCGGCCCGCCTGCCTGTTCGGTTCCGGCATGGCCGCGATCGCGGCGGCCTTCTCGCTCGCGCCGGTGGGCGGCCGCATCGTGCTGCCGACATGTTCCTACCAGGTGGGCCAGCATTTCGCCGACGACCTCGTGCGCCGCGGCCTGGCCAGCGTGGAGCGTGTGAAAATCGACGACACCGAGGCCGTC